>DASWKK010000246.1:0-12760 GCA_036396655.1 Acidimicrobiia bacterium | reverse complement strand
TGAACACCTCGAGGCTGATCCCGAGGTGCGGGGCGAGCAGTCGCCCGGCCAGGATCTCGAGGATGAGCACCGCGGCAGATGTGATGAAGACCAGGGCACGGGCAAGGAACGGTGACAAGGACCAGGAGTATGGCCGAATGGTCCGGGAGGTTGTCCCCGCCATCCGTGTGCCACCTGACCGTACGATGCCGACTATGAGACCCTCAGTGGTGACACTCGTGGTGTTGATGGTCGCGGCGTGCACGCCGGCCGACAGCGTGCAGATAACCGGCCAGACCACCGGTCAGACGACTTCGCCCCCCGCCTCGGCAACGACCACATCGCCAGCATCAACCCCCACAGAGCGCCCCTCCACTGACCAGATCCTCGAGGACCTGGGAGGTTTCCTGTGCCCCGAGTCCGAATTCACCTGTGTCACCCTGGAGATGCCGCTGGACCACTTCGGCCCGCCCGACGGGCGAAGCATCCCGGTCACCTTCGCGGTCTTGCCGGCCTCGGGCGAGAGTCTCGGAGTTTTCGTCACCGCCACCGGCGGGCCGGGAAGCTCGGGAGTCGCCGTCGCCGATTGGTACACGTCCGCCCTCGATCCCGCCATTCCCGAGTCGTATGACATCGTCTTCTTCGATCAGCGCGGCTTGGGACTGTCTGGCGGACTGAGCTGTCCGACGGCGGCGGTCAACTACTACCGGGTGGACACCCTGACCGGGCTCGGCATCGACTGGGAGACCCTGGTAGACGCCTCGGCCACCTTCGCCGAGCAGTGCGTCGACGAGATGGACGAGCCCGAAGTCCTCCCCTATCTGGGGACCGATCAGGCCGCATCCGACCTGGAGGTGTTCCGTGAGACACTCGGCTACGAGACGATGGTTCTCTATGGGGAGAGCTACGGGACTCAATTGGCCCAGACATACGCCGCGGCCCATGGTGACCACCTGTCACGGATGGTTCTCGACGGGACAGTGGATCTCACCCTTGACGGGTTCACCTTCTTCGAGCAGCAGGCTGCCGCCTTCGGAGAGACCCTGCAGGCGACGCTCGACTTCTGCGCCGAAGACTCATTTTGCGCCGACGACCTGAATGGCGATGCCGACGCCGCCTACGATCGCATGGTTTCGCTGCTGGTCGAGTCACCCGTCGTCGGTGAGTACCCGCTGCCGGATGGGGGCTTTGAAGAGAGAAGCTTCGGATTGGGTGATCTAGAGGTAGTCGCCAGTGCCCAGATGTACTCCGAAGACGACCGGATGATGTTCCTGCGGGCACTTGCCGCCTACAACGGACGCCAGGACATCGTCCCGATGCTGCGTCTCCTCTACCTCAGCCTGGGGGTCGACCCTGGTGACCAGACGATCCTCGAGGACCCGACCTATTCCGACGCCATCTACTACGCGGTGGAGTGTCTCGACTACGGGTATCCCGGCGCCACTCCCGAGGAAAGGTCGTCCGCTTTCCTCGAAATGGGTGCAGAGGTGGAGGTGAACCGGTTGGGCACCCTCTTCTATGGTGACCTCCCCTGCGCCTTTTGGCCGGTTGCCAGCACGGACAGCACCCGTCCCGGGCCATTGACCGCACCGGGTGTCCCCACCATTGTCCTCTCCTCGCAGGCCGACCCGGCGACTCCATACCAGCAGGGGGTGGCGATATCGGAGCGTCTCGAGGATGGTTACCTGATCAGCCAGCCAGGAGGCCCCCATGTCTTGTTCGGTCGAGGCAACCCATGCCCGGATGACGCGGTGAATGCCTTCATACTCGATGGCACCCCTCCGGTGGTGACACTGTGCTCCGGGGAGGTGGTCGGCTACTACATACCACTGCTGCCAACAACCCCCGACCAATTCGACAGCATCGAGTCTTTGTTCGACGCCGTGGAGTTCGAGATCGTGTATCTACCCGAGTATTACTGGTGGGATACCGTCACCGACACGGCTGTCGGGTGCCATGAGGGAGGCACGATCACCCTCACCGCCGGCGACGCCGGCGACCGGTTCCTGCTCGACGATTGCGCCTTCATCGAAGGTCTCGTCTTGAGCGGGGAGGGATCGTACGACTACGAAGAGGACATCTTCACCCTCGACGTTCGCCACGGAACCGACGATTGCGTCTATCGGTACGAGCGAGTCGACATCGACATCACCGTGGAGGACAACTGCCCCGCAGGGCAGCTACCAGACTGAGCGCGATCGGCTCTCAGTCGTCGCTCTCGATACCGAGCTCGACGAAGATTCGGTGACGCTCACTGGCGTAGTCCGCCTCGCTGATCTGATCCGACGAGTATCGCTCGCTCAACCGTGCAAACTCTTCCATCAGGGCCGTCTCGTCGGCCGCGGGCAGGACCGAAGTCTCCTCCTCGGCACGCGCTTCGCGCTTCTCCTTCTTGGACTCCTGCTTCTCCTGCCTGGTGCGCTCCCTCGCCCGCTTGGTCATCGCCTCCCGGCCTCGCCTGGCCACCTCAGAAGGCCCCTTTGTCGGCCGGGATCGACGCTACGACGCGTGATGGTATTGGTGAGGGCATTGTGGTCCTTTGGCAGGCAATCGACGAAGGCTGCACCAGCGTTGTCGTCATTGACCCTAAACCCGATCCTCGGCCTAGTGGTCTGTCCGTGGCCGCCCGTGGTCCGTCGCTGAGGGGTTATGCCCCCGTGACCACCCGCCACACCGCGACGAAGTGGGCAACGCTGGCCACCACCACGAATACGTGGAACATCTCGTGGTGAGAGAAGATTCCTGGCGCCAGACGTGGCCAATTGTTGGCGAACATGGCGACACCGACCAGGTAGATCACGCCGCCGACCACCACCAGCAGCGAGCTTGCCGGATCGAGTGAGCTGATGATCAGCAACAGCGGGACCAGACAGGCCGAGCCGACCACTAACTGCGCGATCAGGAACGGGCGACCGCCCCGATTGACAAAGACCTCGCGCGCTAGGCCTATAGCCGCTAAACCCCAGATTCCGGCCAACCCGACGACACGCCACCCCCCATCCACCGCGGCCACCAAGAAGGGAGTGAAGGTGCCTGCCACGAGGACGTAGATCATCGTGTGGTCGAGGCGTTGCAGCCTTCCTTTCCACACCTGCGGCCAGGGCACCGAGTGATAGAGAGAACTGGTGGTGTAGAGCAGGATGAGCGACAGACCGTAGATCGCCACTGCGGGCAACAGGCTTTCGCTCGGGCCGACGCTGATCAAAGCCGCCAAGCCGAAGATAGAGACCAAAGCGGCCGAGCCGTGGAGAAACCCACGTACCGGGTTCTGCATCCTGCCGATCTGGAGCCTTTCCATCCGGCGATTCTAAGAGCGCGAAGTGGAGTTTCTGTGCGTCCCTGATAGAGTGAGTCTCACAGCGCACGCCTGATGCGTGCTGCGCCATTCTTCGCTCCTTCAGTTCCGTCGGGTGAAGTCGCCGCAGGGCAAGCCAGATCCACACCGGTTCATTCTGGAGTGGTCTCGATTGCTCGGCCTGCGGGGCGTCAAGTACATCGACGGTTCAGCTCAAAAGGAGCACGCAATGTCCACAAACCTCTACGTGGGAAACCTCACGTTCAACACCAGCTCGGCCGAGCTCGAGGCACTCTTTGCCCAGCACGGTCCGGTCAGCAAGGCGCAGGTTGTCACCGACAGGGACACCGGCCGGTCACGAGGCTTCGGTTTCGTTGAAATGGAATCGGCCGATGACGCCCAGAAGGCGATCTCGTCCCTCGACGGCAAGGATCTCGACGGGCGTCAGCTCACGGTCAACCTGGCCAAAGAGCGTTCCCGCTGATCGATTGCGCTGATGCGTAGGCACCTCGATGTGCCAGGAGGAAGACCCCTCGCTCAGCGAGGGGTCTTCTTCAGTTCATGCCGGAGCGGCCGGGACCGTCCTGGCGTGGCGCGGTATCGTCGACGGTCATGTCGGAGGCCGCGGTGACGAGGGAGCTGCGAGTTGCGATGCTGGGGCCGATCTCATGGAGAACCCCACCCCGGCACTACGGCCCCTGGGAGCAGTTCGTATCGCTGGTCACCGAGGGCCTGGTCGAGCGTGGGGTGGACACGACCCTCTTCGCCACCGCCGATTCGATAACCGATGCCCGATTGGTCGGTACCGCGCCAACCGGGTACTCCGAGGACCCCACCCTCGATCCAAAGGTCTGGGAGAGCCTGCACATTTCCGAGGTGTTCGAGCGGTCGGACGAGTTCGACGTGATCCACAACAGCTTCGATTTCCTACCGCTCACCTATAGCCGCCTCGTCGACACCCCGATAGTCACCACCATCCACGGTTTCTCATCGGAGCGGATCCTCCCCGTCTACCAGAAATACAACGAACGGGTCCACTACGTGGCCATCAGCGACGCAGACCGGCATGAGAGCCTCGACTACGTGGCAACCATCCATCACGGGATCGAAATGGCTCGGTTCGACCTGCAGCCGGAGGCCGGCAGCTATCTCCTATTCTTCGGAAGGATCCACCCCGACAAGGGCGTGGCCGAAGCCATCGAGGTGGCCAGGCTGGCCGGGTTGCCTCTCATCATCGCCGGGATCGTCCAGGACGAGGCTTACTTCGAGCAGATGGTGAAGCCACACGTGGACGGCGAGACCGTCAGCTACCTCGGCCCCGTTGGCCCCGAGACACGGTCGGGGTTGCTCGGTGGTGCACGTGCGCTGCTGCACCTCATCGACTTCGAGGAGCCCTTTGGGTTCAGTGTCGTAGAAGCCATGGCGTGCGGGACTCCCGTGATAGCCAACCGGCGCGGGTCGATGCCCGAGATCATTCAGCATGGAAGCAATGGATTCCTGGTCGATTCGATCGAAGGGGCAGTGGGCTCGGTCAAACTCTCGGAGGCAATCGACCGCCGGGGAGTGCGCGAGTCGGTGGTGGAACGATTCGATGCATCACGGATGGTCGACGAGTACCTCGCGGTCTACCGGCAGATCGCCAAATCCAACCTCAAGTGAGGTGACTCAAGAGCAGGTCGAGGGGGATGGTGGCGACGGCGGTTGCCTCGTCGGCGAAGCCGTATGGCAGCACCAGACGGTCGCCGTGGACCATGGCCCCGCAGGAATAGACCACATTGGGGACATAGCCGTCGCGTTCATCCTCGGATGGCACCAGCAGCGGTTCATCGAGGTGGCCGATGACCCGTTGTGGGTCGTCTATCTGGAGCAGGATCGCCCCCAGTGAGTACTGGCGCATCGGGCCGACGCCATGAGTTATCACCAGCCAGCCGGCCTCCGTTTCCAAAGGCGACCCACAGTTGCCCACCTGGGCCAACTCCCATGGTCTCTTGGGAACCTGGAGTTGGGCCGCCACATCCCAGAATCGAACCCTGTCCGAGAACATCACGTAGTTGTTCTGATTGTCGTAGCGGGACAGGGCCGCATAGCGACCGTCGATCATGCGGGGAAAGAGGGCCATGCCCTTGTTGGTGGCCCGGATCCCACCCAGGGTGGCGATGCGAAACGTCAAGAAGTCAGGTGTTTCGATCAACTGGGGCAGGATCTGGAAGCCGTCGTATGCGGTGTAAGTGGCGTAGTAGCGAACCGACCCGTCGTCATGGGTGAACCTCACGAACCGTGCGTCTTCCATGCCCCGACTCTCGGTGGGCCCGGCCGGGAATATCACGCGCTCTGACACATCGGTTTGGTCCTCGAACGCCATTGTGTAGTTCGAGGACGCCAACCAGTGGAGGGTCCGGGTGGTCTCGAAGGCTATGGAACGGTCGATGCCCCTGCGGTCGAAGTCGTCGATCGCAGCCTCCACCTCGTCGATCGTGAACAGATCCGCGAGCGAGTCGAGGATGACGCGGGCAATCTCATTCCACGCTCCCAACTCCATCAACCTCTTGGTGAAGAAGTCTTTGTCATATATGGCGTCGGTACGGGCGCCGATGGTCGGGTAGGGACCGGTCTTGTCGAACGTGAGATCTCCGGTCGGGGAAATGACACCGGAGCGGAACCCGATGGATGACAGATGGCCCTCTCCGATGGCTCGAAGGCTCATGATGAAACGCTGCTCACCGGGACCGACGCCGGTCTGATCGGGCGCGGGGACGATCGACGGGTTGTTCAGCGCCGCTGCTTCGATCGAGTACTCGTGGGTGAAGTACGCACCAATAAGGAGCCTTCTCTCCGGGGATAGATCACCAGGTCGTTCGATGTGCTCGACCACGAGATCGAAGTTCCTGCTGAGGATCTCGTTGAGGTTCCGGTGCCGGCCTTCGAAGGCTTGCACGGTCGACGCCAAAGTAGACCCCACCTCGGCTTCGGCTAGGTCGAGGATCCGTCCGACGATGAGCTGCACCCGTGATTGCCCGTCGGGAAAGACCTGCTCCCCGGGGTGGAACGGCTTGGTGATGACCCGTAGCGGATCGCGAAGGAGACGGGTACTCGCCCGTGTGGCGACGATGGGGCTCGATGCTGGGGTGGGGGAAGGCAAGGTCAAAGACTATGCAGCCCAAAGCCCCTGTCCGCGGATCTCAGCCACTCCAGGAACCGATCAGACGAGCTTGCCCACCTGCTGCAACGTGCTCAAGGCGGCCAGGGTCGACTCCGCCCCCTGATTCAAGTTCGGCCCCGATGGCGTCAATCCGTCGTAACAGCCACCAGTGTCGACGTCGTAGAGGATCACCTTCCGATCGTTGCTGCCCAAGAACCATCGGCCCGCTCGTTCCAGATGGTCCTTCCAACGATCATCGCCGGTGAGCGACCAGGCCAGACTGCAAGCGTCGGCCATTGCCGCCGCTTCCACCGGTTGTTGGTCGAAACCGGGACGGGGCTCGCCCGGTGCCCAGCCACCGGCCGGAGTGAAGCTGAAATGACCCTCGCGGGTCTCGGTGGCGACAAGCCAGGCAAGGAGACGAGTCCCCTGGTCGACAAGCAGCCCGTCGCCAAGCGCCTGGCCTGCGGCCATCAGTGCCTCCGGGATTCGAGCGTTGTCATAGGCGAGTCGGTGCTCTGGCCAGGGCCAGATGGGATCGCCGGATGCTCGAAGATGGCCGACCCAGCGGGCCAGGGCCGGCTTCGCCCAACTATGTGACGGATGCCTGGTGAGTATCTGGGTGGCACCCAGGACAGCAAAGGCGTTGGCACGAGGCGACGCGGAGACAAAGCCCTCTTGCCGTTCGAACATGTCGAGCGCGCGTTGGCGGATCCGTGGCTCCGGACCGAGATGAGCAGCCGACCCCAGACCCCAGATGGCCCGTCCCTGAGAGTCGTCGGAACCGATCGTGTCGATCCAGGCTCCGTCGGCACTCCGCCGATTGTGGAATCCCCCATTCGGCAAGGCGGCAGCCTCGAGAAAGGCAAGGTAGATCCGCGCCAGCTCGAGTAGTTCGTCGGAGACATCCGATTGGCGGCTGATGACCATCAACGCCCGCGCGTTGTCATCGGTGCAATAGCCGTGCCCGGGACGCGGGATCGAGTAGCGGGCGTGCTCCCATATCCCCAACCGGCCGGTCATCTGCCGCAAATGGTCGAAGCATGGATCTGGCAATCGGTCCATTGTCGACAGAATGCCGAACTCGAATGCCGGCGTCGACCCCCGTCGGCCGAGGGCACTCCGGTTCAACCGACTTTGGCCAGATGGTCCGCTGACACAACGAGCTCGGAAATGGATGCGATGACCGGTGACCGCGGGACGAGTCTGGAGGCGATGGCCTCGTACTCGTCGGCGACGGCCGGCCAGTGCAGGGCGGAGCCAATCGAAGCGGCCACCCCAGCCATCCTGTTCGCCAGCTCGGGGTCTGTGACCAGGGTCCGGATGGCACCCGCCATCGCTACTGGATCGGAGTGAGGCACGATGATCCCGGCGCCGGTGCTCAACATCTCCACGGCATGAGGGAACGATGTCGCCACAACCGGCTTACCGGCTGCGATGGCTTCCACCAGCACACCGGAAGTCACCTGCTCAGTCGATTCATAAGGGAGTAGGACGATATCGGCCCGCCTGATTTCCTTGGCGAGAGACTCGAGATCGAGATAACGACCGTCGAACTCGACTACATCGTCCAACCCAAGGGCGTGAGTTCGCGCCTTCAGGCCATCCAGATAGGAGTCGCCCTGTGTCGCCTGCACTTTGGGGTGAGTCTTGCCGAGGATGATGTAGCGCGGTGTTGGCCTGATGTCCTTCAGGTCGGCCACAGCCTCGATCGCCGACTCGAGCCCCTTCCCGGGCCCGATCAGACCCCATGTCAACACCACGGGCCGTATCCCGTCCGACAGGCTGGGGCCGGCGAGCCCGGCCATGGCACCATGGGGGATCACCCGCACCTTCATCGGATCGAGTTGATATCTGTGCTCCAGTCGCCGCAGGGCGGTCTGACTCATCACGACTGTCTCACTCGCCATGTCGACCAAACGCTCCAGGATGTCCTTTTGAGTCGGGGTCGGTTTGGTCAGAACGGTGTGGAGGGTGACCACGGTGGGCACCCTCAACTGGGATACCAGATCGAGCACCTCGGACCCGTCCGGTCCTCCAAAGATCCCGTACTCGTGCTGGATCAAGACCACGTCGTGAGTGTTGAGGAGATCAACCGTTGCCCCGAGCGACGACCGATCCCCGTTGAGATGCTGATAGGAGACTTCGGCTCTCGGCTCTGGGAGACGGCTCTCGACCAGGCTCACGACGTCCAACCCGGCATCCGAGCCTCGCCCCCGGGCCATGGCGCCGCGCAGTGCGGCGGTAAAGGTGGCCAACCCGCACGACGTCGGGGGGTATGTGCTGACGAATCCGATGGAGGGAAGTCTTACTTGGTCTTGTTTCATACAGGTCTCCATCCGGTTAATGCCCGGTGAATGGCTCCGGCTGCCAATAGCCGTCGACATCGCTGTGCAACGGAGAGCTGTTTACCCACTAACTCTGCGGGGAAAACCGACGCTGTTCGTGAGACCGCTTCGGTTATGTCAGGCTACCAGCCTGGCGTGGCTAGTCAGCATCGGCTTTCACCATCTAGTCCGTGTCCTGCCGAGGCGCGTCTCTAATCCCTCAGTCGTCTCCGACCGAGGAGTCGTGGTTCTCGTATGTGACCACGATCTCACCGTCGACCATCTCGACCTCGATGGTGGCTCCGTCCAACACTTCGCCACCGATCAGGGCCCGGCCGATCCTCGTCTCCATCTCATGTGCGATGAAACGACGCAGCGGTCTCGCCCCATAGACCGGATCGAAACCCTGCTCCGCTATGAAGCGCAGCGTGTCCTCGCTCACCTCGAGCGTCATGTCCCGATCGGCGAGCCGCCGGCGCACATCGTTGAACATGAGATCGACCACTCTCTGGATTTCATCGAGGGTCAGCGGCTTGAACAACACGATGTCATCCACCCGGTTGAGGAATTCGGGTCGGAAGTGACGGCGCAACTCCCCCATCACCATCTCCCTCGATTCGGGCTTGATCTCGCCAGAGCCGGTGATCCCCTCGAGCAGGTATTGGGAGCCGATGTTCGAGGTCATGATGATCACGGTGTTACGGAAATCCACCGTCCTGCCCTGGGCGTCGGTGAGCCGGCCGTCGTCGAGGACCTGGAGCAAGGTGTTGAAGACATCGGCGTGGGCTTTCTCTATCTCATCGAACAGGACCACCGAATATGGTTTTCTGCGCACTGCTTCGGTGAGCTGTCCGCCCTCCTCATACCCCACATAACCGGGAGGTGCTCCCAGCAGACGGCTGACGGTATGACGCTCCTGGTATTCGCTCATATCGATTCGGACCATGTTCTCCTCGGTGTCGAAGAGGGCTTCGGCCAGAGCCTTGGCCAACTCGGTCTTCCCCACCCCGGTTGGGCCGAGAAAGACAAAGGAACCGATCGGACGCCGCGGGTCCTTGATGCCCGAACGGGCACGGATGATCGCGTCCGCCACCAGCTGGACGCCCTCGTCCTGGCCCACCACCCGCTCATGAAGCAGCACATCGAGACGCAACAGCTTGTCGCGTTCGCCTTCCTGGAGTCGGCTCACGGGTATCCCGGTCCAACGCGAGACGATGTCGGCGATCTCATCCTCGGTGACCACTTCGCGAAGCAGACGATGTTGACCCTGCTCGGTGGAGAGCTTCTCCTCCTCGGCCGCGAGCTGGCGCTCCAGGTCGGGAAGCTGACCATGGCGGAGCTGAGCCGCTCGATCGAGGTCGTAGGCGCGCTCGGCCTCCTCCGCTTCGCGATGTGCCCGCTCGATCTCGGCCCGGATCTCCTGGACCCGTCGCAGCGTTTGACGCTCAGCTTCCCACTGGGCCCTCATAGCGCCCGCATCGGTCTTGAGGTCGGCGACCTCCCGACGCAGCTCATCCAAGCGCTTCGCGCTCGCCACATCCTTTTCCTTGGCAAGGGCGGCCTCTTCGATCTCGAGCCTGGTGACCCTGCGAGTCAACTCGTCGAGCTCGGCCGGCATCGAGTCGATCTCGGTGCGGAGCATTGCGCAGGCTTCGTCGACCAGGTCGATTGCCTTGTCGGGGAGGAATCGATCGGTGATGTATCGGTGGGACAGCACCACCGCGCCGACCAGGGCCGAGTCCTGGATCTTCACTCCATGGAAGACCTCGAAACGCTCCCGAAGGCCGCGCAGTATCGAGATGGCATCCTCCACCGACGGCTCGTCCACCACCACGGTCTGAAACCGTCGTTCGAGTGCTGCGTCCTTCTCGATGTGCTTGCGGTACTCGACCAGAGTGGTGGCACCGATCATGTGCAACTCGCCACGGGCCAGCATCGGCTTCAGCATGTTGCCGGCGTCCATGGCGCCTTCGGATGCCCCGGCCCCGACCACCGTGTGCAACTCGTCGATGAACAGCACTATCCCGCCCTCGGCGGCTTTCACCTCGCCCAGCACCGCCTTCAGCCTCTCCTCGAACTCGCCGCGATACTTGGCGCCGGCGATCAAGGCACCCATGTCGAGGGCGAACACGGTCCGGTCGCGCAGACTCTCCGGGACGTCGCCCCGCATGATCCGTTGGGCGAGACCTTCGACTATCGCGGTCTTGCCGACACCGGGATCGCCAATGAGGACGGGGTTGTTCTTGGTCTTACGAGAGAGGATCTGAACCACCCGGCGAATCTCTGCGTCGCGGCCGATGACCGGATCGAGCTTCCCAGCACGTGAATCAGCAACCAGATCGCGGCCGTACTTCTCAAGGGCCTCATATGCGTTCTCCGGTGTCGCCGATGTCACCCTTTGATTGCCTCGAACAGCCGTCAACGCGGCGAGGAAGGCGTCACGGGTGATTCCTTGGCCGGTGAGGAGACGCTTGGCCGCGGTGTCGTCGCGTTCGCCGAGGAACGCAATCATGAGGTGTTCGACAGAGATGTATTCGTCCTTGAGTTGTCTCGCCTCCCTCTCGGCGCCTTCGAGCAATTGGGCCAGACGCTGCGTGATTCGGACCTCTCCGGGAGTCAGGCCGGGGCCGGTGACCTTGGGGCGCCGAGCCAACTCGGACTCGAGCTCGTCACGCAAACGCCCGGGATCGCCTCCGGCCTGAGAGACGAGACGAGGCACCAGGCCCTCGGGTTGAGCCAGCAGGGCAGCGAGCAGGTGCTCGCCGTCGACCTCGGTGTGGCCGAGTCGGACCGCCAGCGACTGTGCTTCGCTGAGCGCCTGTTGGGACTTCTCGGTCAAACGGTTCAGATCCATCTAGTGCTCCGGGTCGTAATCTATGTCGATACCCCGAGATCTACAGCCAGGAGGAGCTGGATCAGACCACCACCTTCGGGTCTTGCGCCGGCCGGCAGATCGGGGTCGCCGAAGTCGGGGCGTGGGGGGTCCTTGTCGCCGGCGATGGAAACACCACCATTCTCGTGGGTTGATCTGTGGCCGACCCGATAGAGTCGCCCTACTCAAGGAGGTTTGATGAACTGGGGTCGGCTCTACTTCGGGTCACTGATCGTCGCTGTCGGCACGTTGCTGCTATTGGACAATGCAGACGTCCTCGACGCCGGCGACGTCCTCAGCACCTGGTGGCCGGCAGCGGTGATTGCAGCCGGTCTTCTCACCCTCGTCGCCAACCCACGGCATTGGCCGGTGGCAGTGATCATCACCGCAGTGGGTGCCGCCTTCTTGCTTTCCAGTCTCGACATCGTCGACATCAGCGAGATCATCATCCCGGCGGCAATCATCCTGGTCGGCATCCTGGTCATCCTCGGACGAGGGCTCGGATCCCGTACCGAGGCCGGTGACCGTGTCAACAGCTTCAACGTGTTCTCGGGGAGCGAGATCGCCTCCCACTCCAAGCAGTTCCAGGGCGGGAGCATCGCCGCGGTGTTCGGAGGAGCCGAAGTGGATCTACGGGACGCATTGCCCGCAGCGGACGCCCAACTCGACGTCTTCGCCGCGTTCGGCGGGGTCGAGATCAGAGTGCCGGTGGGCTGGCAGGTGATCACCAGGGGCTTGCCCATTTTCGGTGGCATCGACAATGTCACAGCGAAGGAGCAGTTGCCGGCCGACGCGCCCGTCCTCCCGATCAGCGCTACTGCCTTGTTCGGCGGTATCGATATCAAACACTGAGAATCTGAGCGTTCCCCCAGGGAGCGAAGCAGTCTTGACCGTCAGGTGTGGTTGACATCGAGAGTGATCACCCCGGGATCGGGCCGATTGCGCAGACCGATTGCGGTCTTGGCCAACTCCGTGGAGAGGAAGGATGCGGCCGGGTCTTCGATGCCGACCAAGATGATCGCCTTCGCCATGCAACGCATCCACTCCTCCGCTTCGGGTGTGCCGATGTCGAAAGGCATGTGACGCAGACGCAGCCGAGGATGTCCTCGTCGCTCCATGTACAGGGCCGGCCCGCCCAGCCACCCACT
>DASWKK010000245.1:0-22917 GCA_036396655.1 Acidimicrobiia bacterium | reverse complement strand
GTTCGGCGCCAATCTCGCTCTCTTGTATGCCTCCCGGCACCCTCAGCACGTGGCATCACTCGTACTGGCCAACCCCGGTCCCCCCTTCAGGCGCGATCAGCAAGAGATGCTCGGAGCCGCGATCAGAGGGCGCATCGGAGCACAAGACGGAGAGAAACTCCAGCGCCTCCGACTAACGGAGCAGTTTCAGAGAGGCGACCCCGAGACGGTCGAAGACTTCATCCGTACGCTCTATATCCCCTTCTTCCGGGATCCTGCATCCGCATCGAAGATCAGCTTCGGTTTCACTGAGCTGTCCGCCGAGAGCGCCCTCGGCGAGGAGGCGTGGATGCACGAACTGGCCCAGCTTGACGAGCAGAGCATCGCCGGGAGTGTCCGAGCACCAACCCTTGTCCTGTACGCAGAACTCGACCCGATACCTGAGGAGTTCGCTCGCTCACTTGCGGACAGCATTCCGGGAGCGAGGTACGAGTTCCTGAAGGGGGCGAATCACATGGCGTACTACGAGGATCCAGAGATCTTCGCCAAGGCGGTCGTGCCCTTCCTCGAAGGCCACGCCCTCTGATTCTGAGGTTGGTCGAGTTCGAAGGGCTACAGCGTCTGATTCTCGGCTTTGCGCTCCGCCGTGACCTGGGGAATTCCCTGGTCAGCATTGCGCTCAGTCCCGGATACTCCGTAGTCAGACGCTCTATCCAGCCTGTCACCTTCGAGGCTCCCAATAACGCCAGAGATACCAAACAGCCTGAAAGAGAGAGCCCGAGAACGCAAGGGTGATGTGGCAGTCAAATATGCCCGATTCTGAAAACAGAACGGCCGAGGTGCGGCCGAGTGCCGCGGCATACAATCGAAGATCATGGGAACGCCGGCGCCATACGGGAGCTGGAAATCACCCATCGACGCCGCCGCAACCGTTTCCGGTCTCATCGAATTCGACAACCTGGCCTTCGACGATGGCAATCTCTATTGGATAGAACTGCGGCCCGGAGAGGAGGGACGTCAGGTCCTGGTGAGGCGAGACACCAGCGGAAGCATTGAAGACCTGACACCACCACCGACCAATGTTCGGACCAGAGTGCATGAATACGGCGGAGGTGCCTACGCCGTAGGTCACGGCTCTGTCGTCTTCAGCGACTTCGCCACACAACGGCTGTATCGCCTTGACGGCGGCGAGCAGATAGCCGTCACCCCCCAGCCGCCTCGAGTCGCATCGTTGCGTTATGCAGACGGGAGGATCCTCTCGGGCGACCGCATGGTGTGCGTCCGGGAGTCGCATCCCGAGAAAGGCGAAGCGGTCAACGAGCTCGTCATGGTCAACCTTCTGACTGGCGAACTTCAGACGCTCGCATCCGGACGGGACTTCTATGCGACACCGAGACCGAGCCATGACGAGAGCCGGATGGCCTGGGTGGAGTGGGACCATCCCAACATGCCCTGGGACGGCACCGAGCTGAAGGTCGCGAGGCTGGTGGACGGCGAGCTGTCCGACATCGTGACCGTCGCCGGCGGAGAAGGCGAGTCAATTGTCCAGCCCGAATGGACGCCGGATCAGAGCCTCATCTTTCACTCGGATCGCTCCGGTTGGTGGAACCTCCATCGGTGGGATGGCATCGGTGTCAGTCCGTTACTGACCAGGGATGCCGACTTTGCCGAGCCTGCCTGGACCTTTGGCCGTCCAACGTTCGGGTTCCTTGCTGACGGAAGGATTCTCGGTGGGCTCTGGAAGGACGGATCCCACCGCCTTGTCATCATCGGTCCCGACGGCCACCTCGAAGAGTTGGACGACGACCTGTCGATGCATGGGCGAATCACCACCGATGGAAACGCGACGGCCTGGTTCGTCGGCCAGGGGCCTGCGACGCCGCTCGGGCTGTTCGAGCTCGACACAGCGAGTGGGGAACGGCGAACGGTTCGCTCCAACCTGAAGCCGGCGGATCCTTCCTACTTCTGTCAGCCCCGTGCCATCTCATTCCCCACAGACAATGGCGAGGTGGCCCACGGCATCTACTACCCACCCCACAATCCGGAGTACACGGGGCTGGCGGACGAGCTACCGCCATTGATCGTGAGGATTCACGGCGGACCCACAAGCCATGTCATGCCACGGCTGGCGGTCGCGTTCCTCTACTGGACGACACGCGGTTTTGGTGTGGTGGATGTCAACTACCGAGGCTCTTCCGGCTACGGACGGGAATACCGCAACCGTCTGCGCGGCACATGGGGGATCGTCGACGTCGAGGATGCCCAGGCAGCGGCGCGGTATCTGGCAGAGCAGGGTGAAGTCGATGCAGAACGACTGGTGATCACGGGAGGCAGCGCCGGCGGGTATACGACGTTGGCCGCCTTGGCCTTCGGTGACGTTTTCAGAGCCGGAAGCAGCTATTTCGGGGTGGCCGACCTCGAGTTGCTCGCCAAGCACACCCACAAGTTCGAGTCCAGATATCTCGATGGCCTCGTCGGCACCGATGTCGAGGAGATGCGTCGCCGATCGCCCCTCTACTCGGCCGACCGGATCGACGTGCCGGTCATCCTCTTCCAGGGTCTCGACGACCAAGTCGTTCCGCCGGAGCAAGCCGAGATGATCGCCGCCGCCCTCGAGGACAGTGGGGTGCCCTACGCTCTCGTCACCTACGAGGGCGAGGACCACGGATTCCGTCAGGCAAAGAACATTGTCCACAGCCTCGAATCCGAGCTCACGTTCTATGCGCTCGTACTGGGATTCACCCCCGATGGCGAACTGCCGGAGGTTCCAATCGTCGGTGAGCTGTCTCCCACGCGCCAAGCGCTGGATACCTGAACCTGCGATCCGCGTTCCGAAATGGTCGTCTCCAGCATGGCGATGGTGCGGCTTGCCGTCGCCTCGCCGACGCACCGCACAATGTTGGTGGTCTCCACTCTGAGCGGAGCTGAGGCCGCAGAGTGACAGTCTGATTCTGGGGTTTGACCCGGGGTTTCGCTGGATCAGCTTCGGCCATTAGCAATGTATGCCCCATCAAAAAGGCGTGTCCGGGGTGCCAGCGCTCGGTCGCACATACCCGTTAGCCAGGTCGCATGAGCGCCAACCCGGCACCCCGACGCCTGGGGCGGACCTGTACAACTGGGGTGCGGTCAAGTCCGTGGTCCACGGAAGGAAACGAGTTGCCCGCGGCAGCGAGGCTGCGCCAACAGCCGCGCTGAACTCGTCGGGTTTTCCCCTGCCCCAGCGACGGCGAAGGACCCTGTGCCGGTCTTTGCCGAAGTCAGTCAGGTCAAACCGACCCTCGTACACTCCGAGACTCCATGTCGCCAGCGATCCGTTACTCCCGAACCAGTGACGACGTGAGCATCGCCTACTGGGTGCATGGTGATGGCCCGGTTTTAGTACAGACCCCGCTGGTGCCATTCAGCCACATTGAGATGGAGTGGCAGAACCCGCACTTGCGGCGATGGTACGAGCTGGTCGGGAAGTTTGCCACGGTTGTCCGCTACGACAGTCGCCTCACGGGGTTGTCCTCCCGCGATGCGACTGATGTCTCCCTTGCGGCACACGTGCGGGACCTGGAATCCGTGGTCGACGCGGTGGCCACCGACCGGGTCGCCATCATGGGCGTGTTTCATAGCGGGCCTCCCACCATCTCGTATGTCGCTTCTCACCCGGAGCGGGTGTCGCACCTCATGCTCTGGTGCACATACGCGCTGGGGGCCGACTACTGGAGGGCTGCCCAGTCGGCCGGCCTACGCGCCTTGCGTCAAACCGATTACCGACTGTTCCTGCGGACTGCGGCTCACGAACTGCTCGGTTGGAGCGACGCCGAAGAGGCGGACCGCTACTCCCATCTCATGGCGGCGGCCGTGTCGCCGGAGGACGCAGACCGACTCATCGCCGCAACACATGACTTCGACGTCTCGGCCAACATGGCTCGGGTCACGTGCCCAACTTTGGTGATGCACAGACGTGGGCTCGAATGGATCGACATTTCTTTGAGTCGGGATCTCGCCTCGCGGAATCCCAACGCAGAGCTGACCGTGCTGGAGGGCCGCTCCCCCCTTCCGGGGGCCGGAGACCTTGAAGGTTCGGCTCGAGCAGTCGCCGCCTTTCTCGAAGTCTCCCTGGCTGTCCGAGGGACCGGACGGACCGGGGGTCTTCGGGCGGTGGTCTTCACTGACCTTGTCGACCACTCCAGGATGATGGCCGCCCTCGGGGACGACCAGGGTCGCGAAGTGCTGAAAGAGCACGAGCGGATCACCCGTCGCGTCCTCTCAGACCACGGCGGTACGGAGGTCAAAGCGATGGGGGATGGGTTCATGGCTTCGTTTCTCGGTGTGACCGATGCCGTCCAGTGCGCTATCGCTCTGCAACGCCGGATCGAGGCGCGCAATGCGACTACCACACCCGATTCACCTCCAATTTCGATCCGGATCGGAATCAACGCCGGCGAGCCGATTGAAGAGGACGGCGACCTCTTCGGGGCCGCTGTCATCTTGGCGTCCCGGATCGCAGCTACAGCCGGTGCCGGTGAGATCCTCGTGTCTAGCGCCATTCGGGAGCTGAGTGCGGGCAAGACCTTTCGGTTCGTCGCCCGTGGAGCTTTCCAGCCAAAGGGGTACGACGAGCCGATCGGAATCTGGGCTGTGGACTGGGGAGCGTAAGCACTCCCACAGGTCAGGGGTGGTCTAGAGAGGGCATCGACCGGATGCGGACCATTGGCGCCCACCGCACTCGCCCCACCTGCCACAGAGCAGAGGGGACCTCCAGCGGGTTGTCGTGGACCATCAAACAGCCGGCTGAACTTCGGGCAGACCTCGGTCGGAAGTCTTAATCCCGGAAGCTCGGGAAGACTTCCGCCGCGACCTGCTCGAACTGGTCTCGCGTCGCCGCCCCGTGTTCGGCGACGGGCCCCTCGAGGAGCGGCTCGGCGGGGTTATAGAGGTAGAACGTGAAGTCGGTCGCCCCGCCTCGACGCAGTGGCCGACCAGTTCCGCCGTCGCCTCGACGGACGCGAAGACAGGCTCGATCGCCCAGCCGGCGAAGTAGCTGCGACGAAACGTCGCCTCCGCGCCCTACCTCGTCCTCATCGGACTCCTGGCACTCGCCATCGCCACCATCACCCGAAACCTTGCGACCGCCCTGGTCACGATGCTCGGCCTCGGTCCTCGTCGTCTCACCCCTACTAAACATGATCATCGGAGGGGCGAAGTACCTCCCGTCCATTGCCGGAGCACAGCTGTACGGGCCGCTTGCCGGCGGCGACCTCGCTCCCCTCGCCGGGGGCGCCGTGCTGCTCACCGGATTGCCGCCACGTGCTTCGTGGCAGCCGTATCTTCCTACGACTGTCAAAGACTCGGACCAACTTGTCTACCCCTCCCGATCGGGACGAGGGAATAGGCACCGCAGGCAATCCGACCGGGGATCTGTAGACGGTACGAGGCTACGATCGCGCTAAACGGCGTCTCCGATCCATCCCTGACGACGATGACACACCTTCGGCCGAGCTTGAGATGTGTCTCACGCGTGATACAATATGCCCGTGAGCAACGCTGAAGTGAGCATCCGTGATCTCCGCAATCATGGCGGTGAGGTAATCGACCGGGTGATGGCCGGTGAGAAGCTCACAGTCACAAGATCAGGACGACCTGTGGCCGAGCTACGACCGCTGGCCGCCGCCCGACTCAAGGCCAGCGTGATACTCGAGCACTGGTCTCGACTCCCCCGGATCGATCCCAATCGGCTCCGCGAACAGCTCGACGACGCCATCAGCCCGTCGTTGTGACCAGCATCCCGCCAATCCGGACAGGCCTGCTCGACACCAGCACACTGATCCTCCTCGGCCGGATACAAGATCCGAATGTCCTCCCTGAAGAACCGTTGATCTCGACAATCACTCTGGCGGAGCTGTCGGTCGGACCCTTGCTGGCAGACACGGACAGTGAACGAGAGGCCCGCCAGGTTCACCTCCAGCAGGCTGAAGCGGACTTCGATCCGCTGCCGTTCGATGCCGAAGCGGCCAGAGCCTTCGGGCGGGTCGCTGCCTCACTACACCGAGCTGGACGGAAGACCTCCGCCCGTGCCTACGACGCGCTTATTGCGTCCATAGCCGTATCCCGCGGTATGCCTATCTACACCTGCAACCCTGATGACTTCGCAGGTATCGACTCGCTCGACGTCGTTGCGGTGCCACATCCAGACAGCGACAAGAACCTGCCGCGGTAAAGACAATCAACAGCGTCTGATGCGGGCCGTTTTGCTCCTCGCTGAGCAGCATTCTCCAGGTCGGCACTGCGCTCAGTCCCCGGATACTCCGTAGTCAGACGCTCTATCCAATTGAGCTACGGGCGCAAGGTTGTCAAGTTCACACGGGGTTTTTCCGAATCGAGGCGTCCTCCGTGGGCACTGGGGATCGGATTCACAGGTGCGCCGGTTCAAGGCCGGGCGTGTGTGACTTCGGGCCTAGCTCGGGACGATCCCATCCATGGCCAAGACACGGGTGAGAAACAGTGCCATCTGCCAGCGAAATACGGGAGTGGCCGGCTCGAAAGTCGTCGTGCTGGTGCCCGCTGCCACACCTAGCGCAACGAGCTGATCGATAGCGGTGGCGGTCTCGCTGTTCATTTGAGCTAGGTCGTTGAATACTCCTTTTGCTGAGAGAGTCGGAAGCGGCACTCCAGCCACTCCGAGGAAACGGACCAGGAACAACGCCATCTCCCATCGAGATACCGCTTCGCCGGGCGAGAAGGTGCCACCGCCAGTACCGCGGGTGATCCCTAGCTGTGCCAGTTGGTCAATCGCGTCCTGCGTCTCCTGGCCGAGACCCCCGACGTCGACGAAACCCTGGTCAATTGCGGATGGCAGGACTACTCCGTGCACCCGCAGCTGACGAGTCAGGAAGAGGGACATCTGCCAACGCGTGACGGTTCCGCTCGGCTCGAAGCTCACCGGAGATGTCCCTTTCGAAACTCCATACCCGAAGATGCAATCGATGGCTTGGATGGTGGTTTGGTCAAGACCAGCGAGGTCCGTGAAGGTGGATGAAGCCATCGAAACTGGGCAGGCCGATGACGTATCAACGAGTCCTGCAGGGGGAAGAACCACATCAACGGGGGACAGTCCTCCCCCAACGGTGTCGTTGTCGCTGTTGGTGGCCGCAACGTCGACCGGGTCGGTCCCGGCGTAATCCCCACCGAGAGCGGCAGCCAACACCACCGTATAGGCAACATCGCCATCAACCACAGAATCGTCGACCCCGCTCACCGTCACCGTTTGCGCTGTGGCCCAGTCGGAAACGGTGAAGGTCAACAACCCGGTCGAAACTGTCCCCTCGGTCAGATCGTCACTCGACACCCCGATCGTCACCACCGCGGTCGGCTCCGAGTCCAGCACCACCGCAAAAACGGCACCACCCCCCGCCTCGCTAGAGACCAAAGGAACAGCCGACGGAACAACCGTCACCCCAACGCAGGTGGGTTCGTGGAAAGTGTTTCCGGACAACGTCATGTCACCGAGCGTGGCAAACGCTCGGCCGTAGAACTCTGCTCCAGCGCCCACCGTCACGGCCCCGTTGGCGAGGAGGGTTCCTCGGAAGTTGGCGTCGGCCCCCAACGTCACGGCGCCCTGGACCTGCCAGAACACGTTGCATTCTTGGGCGCCGTTGATTAGCGACACTTGTGCGGCGGCCGCGGCGGTGAAGGCGCCGGTTGTCTGGATGATGAAGACCGAACCCTTGTTTCCCCCACCGTCGAGAGTCAATGTTCCTGTCAGCCCCAGTGCGGTGGCACCCGAACTATGCACGCCCTCCAACAGGGTTTGCCCGCCCAGTTCGGCTGCGATCGATTCGGCGGTCTGACTCGACGCATATTGATAGGCCGCGGTCAGGTCGGTTTGGGCTTGTCGGGCCACCAAATCGTCGCGATGGATCCCCCCCGATAGAACCTGGTTGTCAGCGATGGTCGTTATGTCGGTCCCGGGCGAGACTCCAACGCCATCAGCAAACGTGCTGGTGCTTCCTGTGTCGGTGATCGTTGTATGGGCCAGCACCGAGAATCCAGTCAATGTCCCCATCGGTACCGCAGTCACATGAGCAGCCAAGGCCGGGGCCTGAACGATGAGGATATGCGACAACGCCAGCGTCATGGCGATAGCGGCCACGCCGATTCGGCGTTTCCGTGGGTCGCCGTGCCCTTCGGTGCCGAACCTTGAAGAGGTAACCGTCCAAACATCAAACCCATACAGCTGCTTCACAACACTAGAATCCTTTTTATTGTTTTCTAAAACTAGAGACAGATTTCCGGGGTTAGTATCGGCAGAAGCCATGCCGAAGTGGAGCCTGTGGACAAATCATGCTCGGACGCTCCTTCTGATCGCTCGCAACCCTGAGGCCCGCCTGCGGGACCTCGCCAGCGAACTCGGAGTCACTGAGCGAACCGCCTACGGGATCGTCTTGCAGTTGACTGAAGCGGGGTATCTGATCAAGGAGAAGATCGGCCGACGCAACCGATACCGGATCCAGACCGATCTCCCAATGCCCGGTTCGACCAACAGGCGCACCCTCGGTGAACTCTTGGAAGTTCTCGGCGACTGAGCTCAGAGAGAGGTCAACCCGGGAACAACCAGGCCGGCCTCCTGCCGGGATTCAACGGCTGACCCCGCAACGGCATTCCTGGTCTCAGCTGATCCTCTCGGTCACGGCTTCTACCCTTGGCTGAGTGAAGGAGGAGGCGACCACCAGCCACGAACAGGTCCGGGCCGCCGAGGTGATTGCGGCCTGCTGCCTGGCGACCGATCTGGGGATGGGCTTCCCGTTCGAGCATGGCCTTCACGCCACCTTGATGGCACAAAGGCTGGCCGACCTCCTCGGCGTCGATCCCGAGACCAAGCTGCACACGTATTACTGCTGTCTCCTTGCCTACACGGGGTGCACCACCGACGCCGACATCGCCATCCGGATCTTTGGCGGCGACAGGACCAAGAACATCACTCCCGTCCAGTTCGGGTCGAAGGCCCAAATGGTGGGAGGCGTCGTGCGGGCTGTTCAACCTCCTGACCTACCGCCGCATCGACGGGCTTACGAGATCGCACGAAGGCTGCCGAAGGCGGCCCGATTCCTCACGGGGGGGCCACATTTCGAAGCCCTCTGCGATGTGGCAGAGATGATGGCCCGGAGGCTCGGTCTCCCACCCTCGATCCACCGACTGTTCGAGTATCTGACCGAGCGATGGGACGGTAAGGGAGTCCTGGGCCGAGCCGCAGGCGACGAGATCCCGCTACCGCTTCGTATCAACAGCGTGGCCAGGGACGCCGCATACCAGCGCATGATCGGCGGGGACGAATACGCCATCGAGGTGATCCGAGAACGTGCCGGCAAGGCCTTCGATCCCGAAGTCGCCAACGCATTCGCTATCGAGGCCGCGGAGGTGCTGGCCGCCGCCGACGGTCCCCAGTCCGCCTGGGAAGCGACCCTGGCCGCCGAGCCCAAACCGTGGTTGACCCTCGACGGAGAAGAGATCGATCGGGCCCTGGCCGCCATGGGCGACTTCGCCGACCTGTTGTCACCGTTTCAGTCCGGGCACTCGGCCGGGGTGGCAACGCTGGCGGTCTCCGCGGCCAACCGGTGCGGGTTCGAACCCACCGATGTCGAGCGGGTGCGGCGGGCGGCGCACCTGCACGACCTGGGACGGGTTGCGGTGTCTCCACGCGTCTGGATGAAACCGGGGTCGCTCTCAGCCAGCGAGTGGGAGGAGGTCAGGCTGCACCCCTACCACACCGAGCGGGTCCTCTCCCGTTCCCCCTTCCTCGCCTCCTTGACCGAGATCGCCTGCAACCACCACGAACGGCTCGACGGGACTGGCTACCACCGCGGAGTCTCGGCGGCCTCTCTGTCCCCGCCCGCTCGGCTCCTCGCCGCCGCCGACGCCTTCCACGCCATGACCGAACCTCGGCCTCATCGCGCCCCTCTATCGGCAGAGCAGGCTGCCGAGGGGCTGGCCCGAGAGGCGGGCGCCGGTCGGCTGGACCCGGACATGGTCCGGGCGGTGGTGGAGGCAGCCGGTCAACCCGCTCCCCGAGTGGAGCGTCCGGCCGGGCTAACCGAGCGGGAAGCGGAGATCGTCGGTCTCTTGGCCCGGGGCCTGCAAACCAAGCAGATGGCACGCGCCCTCCACATCTCGGTGAAGACCGCCGACCGCCACATCCAGAACGCTTACCGGAAGATGGGCGTATCCAGCAGGGCCGCCGCCATCCTGTTCGCTATGGAGCATGGCCTGGTGTTCGTGGGGTGACATCCCGGGAACCCCTGTCAGTCACCGTTAGCGCGGATCCTCCGAGATCGACATGTCCCTCGCCCCGGGCGCGGGAACCGAGCCGGAGTGGGGAGAACTCCCGATTTCCCTCCAAGTGGGCTCCCCGTACGGTCAACGGCATGGAAAGGGGATATTTACCGAGCGTCGAAGCCAGGATCCGCCTGGTCAGCGCCGTCACCGCCGCCCTGGTGTTGTCGGGCCTGGTGGTGGCGACGACGTCGAGAGACGTGACCCCGCTCGGCGCTCCCCACTACTGGCCGTGGTTGCTTACCGGGCTTCAGGTTCTGGCCCTGTGGTCGGTGGGAAGGGGCCGATGGTGGGGATGGCTTTTGGGCGGTCGGTCCAGCTCCCTTGGATCGCCTACGCCGTGGTGACCACACAACTCGGGTTCATACCCGGCTGCGCCGTCTCCGCCGCCGTCCAGACCCACAGCTTCCTTCGCCGCGGGAGTTCCTACCCGATGCCCGTCGGCGAGTCGAGCGCCATTGCAGCCAAGAAGGAGATCAAATGAGCGAGCGACGAGAGCACGTTGAGACCCTTGTGATCGGGGGCGGTCAGGCCGGCCTGGCGGTCGGATACCACCTTGCCCAGCGTGGCTTGCCTTTCTTGATCGTCGACGCCAACCAACGGGTGGGCGACGCCTGGCGGAACAGGTGGGATTCGTTGAGCCTCTTCACCCCCGCCCGATTCGACGGTCTTCCGGGCATGCCCTACCCCGGGCCCCACTGGGGCTTTCCCACCAAGGACGAGTTCGCCGACTATCTCGAACGGTATGCCAAGGAGTTCGACCTGCCGGTGAGGACCGGGGTCAGGGTCGAGAGACTGGCCCGGAACGGGCAGCGGTTCGTGGCCACGGCCGGTGACCGCCATCTCGAAGCCGACAACGTGGTGGTGGCCATGTCCTCGTGGCAGCACCCCCGGGTCCCCGAGTTCGCGTCCGAGCTCGATCCTGGGATAGTCCAGCTCCACGTTGCCGACTACCGCAACCCAGGCCAACTCCAGGACGGGGAAGCCCTCGTGGTTGGGGTAGGCAATTCGGGAGCAGAGATCGCTCTCGAACTGTCCAAGACCCACCGTGTGTGGCTGTCGGGACAGCCCTTCGGAGTCCTCCCGTTCCGGCCCTCGAGCCCCGTGGGACGGGTACTGATGCCCTTCGTCGGCCGGGTCATCTTTCATCGGGTGCTCACCACCAGTACCCCCATCGGGAGGAGGGCCCGCCCCAAGATGCTCACCGGTGATCCACTGATCCGGGTCAAGCCCAAGGACCTAGCAGCGGCAGGGGTGGAGCGGGTGCCGCGGACCATCGGGGTGGTCGAGGGCCTCCCAAACCTGGCTGACGGGCGTCGCCTCGATGTCGCCAACGTGGTCTGGTGCACCGGTTTCCACCCCGGTTTCTCGTGGATCAACCTTCCCGTGCTCGGCCCGCATGAGCCGAAGCACGACCGAGGCATCGTCGAGGACGAACCGGGCCTCTATTTCGTCGGCCTCAAGTTCCTCTACTCCAGGTCGTCGGAGCAAATCCACGGTGTCGGACGCGACGCCGCCCACATCGTCGACGCCATCGCCGCCGGCGGTGTTGACAACGTCAATAACTCGCGTGGATGATGGAAGCGCCGGGGGACGTATCGGACACTTGCGGGCATTCAACTGGTCGGGGCGTTTTCAACTCGGGTCAGACGCTCTAACAGCTTCGATTTCCCAGGGAGTCGGCTTCCTAGCCAGACTCATTGATGCGATATCCGCTCGTCGTCTTTGCGTGTCTCTGACACGCTCGCGGTGATCGTCGGCGAGAGGATGGCACCCAACAGGGCGACAACACCACCTACGCCATAGGCGGCTCCGATGCTTCTCGCCTCACCAAGGGCCTCGACGAAGGGCGAAGGCTCGATGATGAGAATCGCCCCAAAAGCGAGGGCGACGGTACCGAAGCCAATGAGCGCACTGCGAACCCCCAGAGGTGATGTCGCTGCGCTCAGCAACACCAAGCCTGCGACCGCCTGAGCGAGCCCCATGAGCGATGTCATCGCGATGCCCGCTATCGACGCAGTCTCGCCCACGAGAGGTGTAAAGCCTATGCGTGCCGCAACCACGACCCCAGTTACAACCATCACGAGACCGATCAAACCGGCCACGATTTGGGCAGGTGAGAAAGATCCACGCTGTACAAATCGTTGCTCAGATCTGTTCGCATCGATTTCAGTTCTTGTTCTAACCATGAAACCAACCTCCAGTTGGGTTACCTTCGTATACCCAATCGCCGACGGATCAAACCACTGCCAGAGCGTCTTAGACGGATCAGAACACCACTGATCCGGTCGGCGACCCCACCACCCCACAAGAGAGATCGCTCGATGTGGGCGAGACGACGCTACCAACCGGCACCACCAGCCATCAGGGCTGCGGTTAAGGTCGGGTGGAGAATGGAGGAGGTGAGCGAGAGACACGGCTTGGCCCCGAGCGCCGTCCTGTTCACCTGCCTGTTCGCGGCACAGGCCGCGCTTCTCGTCCTCTCGCCCATTCTGCCTCAGGTGGCGGCAGACTTCGATGTCAGCACCTCGACAGCCGCTCAGCTTCGGTCGGTCTCTGGCATCACAGCAGGGCTTTTCGCGCTCGTGATCGCTGCCAAAGGCAAACAGGTCGCCTTGTCAAGGCTCCTCAAGATTGGGCTGTTCCTACTGGCGGGAGGGGCGCTGGCAAGCGCTGTCTCTCCTACATTCCTGCTCCTTCTCGCCTCGCAGGTCCCGCTCGGCCTCGGACTGGCCCTGGTGCTCTCGGGCGCGCTGGCCGCCTCCGATGTGTGGGCCCAGGGAGAGGAGGGTGCCAAGCTCCTTTCATGGGCGCTGATTGGTCAGCCGGTCGCTTGGATCGTGGGTCAGCCTGTGGTAGGTGCCGTTGCCGGTGTCGACTGGCGTTGGGCCTGGATCGCGGTGCCACTCGGATCGAGCCTTGCAGCTCTGGTGGCAATGGCGGCGCGAAGACCGACCCCGGACGGGCCACTCGAGTGCGATCCAAAAGGGCTCTGGCGACAGCCCCACATCAAGAGCTGGGCGTGGGGCGAATTGGCTGCGTTCTCAGCCTGGGCAGGCACCCTTGTATTCGCCGGCGCCTTCTTCATCGAGAGTTACGGCGCTAGCGTCGGTGAGACCGGGCTCATCCTGGGTTTGGTAGCCGCTGCCTACCTGCCAGGGAACTACCTCGGTCGCCGCCTGCTCAGGAGCGTCAAAGCCCCCACCTTGTTGCTCGCATTCGCAATCGCGGCCTCGGTGGGAGTGGCGATATTCGGTGGTCTCCAACCCGGGGTCGTCTTCAGCCTCGTGGCCCTATCGATCCTGGCCTTCTTCGCCGGAGGGCGCACGATCAGCGGCGCCGCCCTAGGGCTGCGGCTGGCCGACGGGCGACGGTTGGCCGCAATGAGTGTTCGCACTGCGATGCTCCAGTTCGGGTATCTGTTCGGATCCGCCATCGGCGGTGTCATGCTTCCGGTTTGGGGGTTTGCCGGAGTCGGATGGACCTTCGCCGGCCTGTTTGCGGTGGCAGGCGCGGTTCATCTGCAGAAGGCAACGGGGGCACCAGGGTTGGCCTACGAGAACGCTGGTAGGTACCTCAGGCGCGGCCGCTTGCGCGTATGAGGTGATGCTCGTCTCCGTCACCAAGTACGCACACACAGACACCGCTGATGACACAATCCAATTGAGCCAACCTCTCAAGTAGACGACGCATCGAATCGGGTCGGAGGTGAGACCCTGCTTCGGCTGGGTCTCTCCTGCTGAAAACCAAGCCGGGCAATCGTTGGAGCTCACCCACCAACGCCACGCATGTCGCCGTTCCCGGGTCCTCTTCCCCTCCGAGACGGCCCAGAAGGTCTAAACATGGGACTAAAGGCCCTACGCCGCAGATGCGTCGGCGACCAGAGTCGGCGACGACAGCACGGTCCGGACCACACGAGAGGAAGGGTCATGATGCAACCCGTCTCACGTCGGGCTTTCCTGAAAGGGACGGCAGCAGCCGGGGGAACGCTCGCGGCCTCCCGATTCCTCTTTGAAACCCTCGACACCGTGGCGGGGGCCGATGCCCTGGCTCTGGGACCTGTGGAAGATCGGGTCTTCACCACGTGCTGGATCGGCAAGCAGGACTGCGGGATGACGGCACGCCGCATCGACGGGAGGGTCGTCAAGTTCGAGGGCATGGCCGGTCATCCGCGGAACGACGGCACCTTGTGTCCCAAGGGCCAGGCGCAGATCATCTCCATCTACGACCCCAATCGGGTCAAGACGCCACTCATCCGGACCAACGCCAAAGGTGTGAGCGGTGAGTGGCGTGAGGCTTCCTGGGACGAGGCGCTCCAAGTCGTCGCCGACGAGGTCAATCGGGTTCGGGCCGAGGATCCCTCCCTTGTTCTCTGGCAGAAGGGCAGATCCAAGTCGGAGGCGCTCTACGACAACGCCTTCATCAAGGCGCTCGGATCATCGAAACTCGGGCACGGGGCCTACTGCTCTGACACCGGATATCGAGCCTTGGAGTACACGCTCGGTCTACACGGCGTGCTCAACCCCGATCTGCTCAGCACTCGCTACCTCCTCGCCTGGGGATGGAACATCACCAACGCCGGTGGCAACAAATTCTGTTGGATCACCTGGCCCCGCCAGATGCTGGAGGCCCGCGAGAAGGGCCTGAGGATCGTGCACATCGATCCACGCCTGCGTGCCGCTGGTCCCTTCGCCGACCAGTGGCTTCCGATCCGGCCTTCTACCGACCTGGCCCTGGCGTTGGCGCTCTGCAACCAGCTGATCGCCCAGGGATATCTGGATCGCCCCTACCTGACCAGATACACCAATGCTCCCTATCTGGTTGGCGAGGACGGGATGATCCTCAAAGAGACCACAGGGGACGACCAAGAGATCGCTCTGGTTTGGGATATCGCCAGTGGCTCGGCCCGGCCCGCCACGGAGGCGGCCGAGCCTGCCCTCGAGGGGGGATACGACATCGACGGCTCCACCTACAGGACCGCATTCGACCTGTTCAAGGAGCATGTGAACGGATATACACCGGAGTGGGCAGGCGAGGTCTGCGGTGTGGACGCCTCCCTGATCCGTCAGATCGCCTCCGAGTTCGGTGACAACGCCCGGATTGGCGCCACCACCGTGATCGACGGAGTCGAAGTGCCATACCGCCCGGTCGGGATCATGGCCTATCACATGGCGCAGCAGGAGCTCGGGTTTCAGGCTCTGCGGGCAATGACCATGGTCACCATGCTCGTCGGCGCCCCCGGGGCCGTTGGTGGCCAGCTATCCGACAGCACCTGGAAGATCCACAAGAACTACGCCGCTTTCGAGGACTTGGCGGTGAACGACCCGCCATACGACTTCATGCTTAAAGGCTCCAAGTACTTCCCGATCAACACGGGATTCCCTGGGATGGTGGCCAAGGTGATGCAGGATCCCGCGAGGTACGGCGTGGAGAAGCTGCCCAAGGTCGCCATCCTCCACTATGTCAACCCGGTCCTCGCCTTCCCCTCACAGCCGGACTTTCTCGCCTCCTACACCAAGTTCGAGCACATGACCGTCATCAGCCCTTGGATGTCGGAGACCGCGGACCTGTTCGCAGACGTGGTGCTCCCGGCGGCGACGATCGAGAAGTACGAAGGGCCCCTGTCCGCCGGCGACGGCTACATCGACGCTCGGGTTTTGCGTCTGCCGCCGATGGACCCGCTTTTCGAGTCACGGGGGGAGATCGATATCTATCTCGACCTCGCCGAGAAGATCGGGGTGCTGGGGGGTGAAGGCGGTTACATCGAGCACATCAATTCCGAGTTGGGGCTGACCGACACGTCGTTCGCCCTGCCCGACGGAGCCCGACCAGACGTGCGCGACATCTTCGACCGCTGGGCCAAGGCCCAAGGCCTGAGTGGGATCGACTATTTCGAGACCAACGGGATCTGGGTGAAAGGCCCGGTCCCTCCGACATCCGCCTATGGCTATGTGACCGACCCACCTTTCGGCGGTGTGGTGCATCGCCTGTATGGAGAGAGCCTTCTGAAGGCTGGTCGCCTCATGGAGGAGAAAGGTGCTGAGGAGATCTATTACCAGGATTACCTGCCGTTTCCCACCTGGCGGCAACCCACCATGGACAGCTCCCCGGAGGAGTACGACCTCTATCTGATCAGCTACAAGCTGGTCGAGCACAAGCAGTCGCGAACCACCCTCATACCGCTTCTCACCGAGTTGAGCGGCAAGCAGCGGATCGATGTCAACCCTGCCACTGCCCGCCGTCTCGCCATCTCCGACGGCGACGAGGTCGTGGTCGAGTCGCACAACGCCGTCACCGGCGAAACGAGGTCGCTAACCACGGTTGCCTCTCTCACCGATGGGATTCGCCCCGATGTGGTGGGAATGCCGCACCATTTCGGCTCATGGTCTCATCCAGCCAGCCGTGATCTGGGCCCGACACCGAACGAGGTCTTCTTCACTGGCGAGGGGTACATGGGACAGACGGCCGACGCCTCCTTCCAGGTCAAGGTGAGGATATTCAGGCGAGGTGATAGGGCATGACCCGCTACGCCATGGCCGTGGATCTCAACCGGTGCCAGGGGTGCCGCGCCTGCGTCGAGGCATGCAAGATCGAGAACAACACGCCAAACGCCGTGTTCTGGATGCATGTCTTTCGGCTCGAAGAGGGCGAGTTCCCGAACACCAAGATGACGTTTCTCCCTCGTCCCTGCCAACATTGCAACAACGCACCCTGCGTCAAGGTGTGCCCGGTTGGAGCCCGATACAAGCGCGAGGACGGGCTCGTACTGACCGATTTCGATCGGTGTATCGGATGCCGGTACTGCGAGGTGGCCTGTCCATACGGGGTCAATTTCTTCAACTGGCGCAACCCCGAAGAGGCATGGGGCGAGTATCAGATTCCCTTCGATGACCCCGACCTCGCATCTGTCACGGGGGGAGCCGTGCCCCCGTACAAAAACCCCGACCATGACGTTCGCCATGGGCCCGAGCAGAGACTCACCTCGGGCAGCGCCCATTTCAAAGGGGTGATGGAGAAGTGCACCTTCTGTGTGCATCGGGTCGAACAGGGCATGCTCCCAGCGTGCGTCGACACCTGCCCGGTGCAGGCATTGAGGTTCGGCGACGTCGAGGACGAGGACAGTCCAATCTCGAGATTCCTACGTGACAAGGAGAGCTTTCAACTGCTCGAGGAACTGGGAACCGACCCCAGTGTCGTCTACGTGGGTGGGAATCCGCCCAGTAGTCATGCCCGTGAGATCGAACGACCTCTGACCGGAGTTTGAGAGATGACAGTCGCGCACAGCCGAGTGAACGAGCCCCTACCTCAGGGAGTGGGGCGATTGAGTCGGAGATGGTTCCTGGTCGTGGGGCTCGCCACCGCCGGCACCGCGATAGGCGTCGTCGGCTGGCTAGTCGAACACGAGCAAGGAATGGTCGCCACCGGGATGCGCGACGTAGGAACGATGGGGGGTGCGACCTGGGGGCTCTACATCTCGATGGTGGTCTACTTCGTCGGGGTCAGCTTTGCCGGGATCACGGTGGCCGCCCTGATCCGACTGTTCAATCTCGAGCACCTGAAGGGGGTGGCGAGGATGGCGGAGCTACTGACCGTCGTGGCCCTGCTGCTTGGTGCCCTGGCCATCGTGGTCGACCTGGGTCAGCCACTTCGGGGGCTGGTCAACCTGTTCCGCTATGCCCGACCCCAATCTCCCTTCTTCGGGACGTTCAGCCTTGTGGTGTCGGGCTATCTCTTCTCCAGCCTGGTCTACCTGTATCTCACGTCGCGGCCTGATGCAGCCCGGTTGGCCGCGAAACCATCCAAGCTTCAGCCTCTCTACCGTGTCTGGGCGGCCGGGTACGAGGACACTCCGGACCAGCGGGCCCGCGACCGGAGGGTGACATTCTGGCTGGCGTTGGCCATTCTTCCTCTGCTGATCGTCGCTCACTCTTCACTTGGTTTTGTCTTTGGACTCCAAGTCGGACGCCCCGGATGGTTCGGGACGCTCCAGGCACCGGCGTTCGTCGTGCTCGCCGGGGTCTCCGGGATCGGTCATCTGATCGTGCTTGCCGCACTGGTGCGCAGGGTGCTCCATGAGGAACATCGGATCGGGATGGAAGTCTTCACCTGGTTGGGGCGGTTTCTCATGCTGCTCCTGTTCGTTTACCTCTACTTCGTCGTCGTCGAGATCTTCACCGCGATCTACCAGCCCACAGTGAACGAGCAGCGGATCGGTGATGCCTTGCTCACCGGTGAGTATGCGCCCGTCTTCTGGGGATCGGTGGCCGCGCTGGCCCTGCCGGCCGTCGGATTGGCTTGGATGGCTGTGACCAGACGATGGAGGATCGGTTGGATGGTGGCCTTCGGAGCATTGGTGAACCTGGGGGCCATCGGCAAGCGCTTCCTGATCGTGGCCCCGTCCCAGACACATGGCCAGCTTCTCCCATACCCGGTCGGGACCTACACACCCAGCCTGGTCGAATACGCGGTCGTCCTGGGTCTGTTCTCCCTCGGCGCCCTGCTGATCGCGGGATTCATGAAGCTCTTTCCCATCGTTGAGATGGAGGAGGCAGCACCATGACCAGACGTGGGATCGTGACCGGGGGATTGATCGTCACCGGCCTTGCCCTCATGGTTCTTGCCTACTTTGCCGGCGCCGCGCCGTGGTGCAATACGGCGGTCGAGTGCAGCAACCCGCGTCTCGAATGGTCACCCGCCATCTTCGTGGTCGGGGTGATCGTCGCATTCTCCTCGGCTCTGTATTACTCGATGTCCAAGAGCGACAAGAAGTGATCTCGGCCGACCGCGCCCGCCTCCGGCAGGGCTCGTACCGGCTGATCGGGACTGGATTCGACTCACCGCTGAAACGCGGGATCGAGGAGACCATCCAATCGGTTCCGGTGCTGGTCGAGCTTGGCCTCTTCGACTACTCCTACGCCATCTCGTTGATCGATTACGTCGAGCAACTGGCAACGGCTGACCTGGAAGATCTGGCCCCCGCCCATAGGGCAATGTTCGGTGTGGGTGCCGGCGTGGCCTCTTGTCCACCAACCGAGTCGGCATGGCTCGGCGACCCGCATTCAGGCGCCACCGCCGTGCTCCTCTCGGAGCTCCGGCAGGCATACCTCAGCTATGGCATCCGCCCTCGACACGACTCGATCTCGCCTCTCGATCATGCGACTGTCCAATTCAACGTCATGGCGACGCTTTGTGACATGGAGAGAGAGCGGATTGTCGCGGGGAGGTCGACCGAACGAGCCGTGCGCCATCAAGCCGACTTCCTCGATCACCACCTGGGCATTTGGGTGCCGCAGTTGTCCGAGAGGATGATCGGGATCGACCGTCACCCCACCTACAACGCCCTCGCGCTCGCAGCCCGTGCCCTAGTGGTCCATGACCGCGAGTTGCTCGGGTTTCAAGCCGCCTTGCCGCAAGCCTCACCATGACTCAGACCCTGCTCTGCTCCGATCATCAGACGCCACCGGTTCATTTGGATGGCGTGAGTCTCACTGAGGGGCTCTGCTTCGATCCATCGGCCATCGCCGACGTACGGGACGAAACCCAACATCTGGTGATCGGCATCCACCGTGATGATGCCGACATGGTGCGGTTTCAGTCGGCGATGCGACGGATCGGATTCGACCCTCTGGGAGTCGGCATCGTCGATATGACCCCTCTCACCGACCTTCAGGCCCTGATGGCAACTCTGGCCGGGGCTGTGGCCCGGACTGAGGCCTTCCCCGGCGCGAGCCCGGAACAAACGAAACTGGTTCCGGCGCCTGGTATCTCGCGACGCTCCTTGCTCTCCGCCATGGTGCCGCTCAGCATCGGGGCTCCTTCGATCGACACACGAACCTGCGCTGCCGACGGAGGATGCCGTGCCTGTGTCACCTCTTGCCCGGTTGACGCGTTGGCATGGACCGGCGGGTCCATCTCCTATGACAAGGCCGCCTGTGTCGCCTGCGGCATATGTGTCACCACCTGCCCGATTGGCGCCGTGGTCAACCCCACGGTGACCTACGCAGCGGTCGAAGCCCAGATCGCTGCGATGCTGGACGCGTCCGCCGCATCAGTTGGCATTCGCTATATATGTCGTGACGGAGAGTCCTCGGGTGGGCCCGGGTGGCTAGACGTATACGTCCCGTGCACCGGAATGCTGAGCGCGGGCTGGTTGCTGGCTCCCCTCGCCATAGGGGCCGTAGCCACCGATGCGATGTCTTGTTCCGAGTCGGGGTGCTCCCTGCGCAATGATCATCGGATCGCTTCCACTCTGACCGACACCAGGACGATCCTCGATGCGCTGGGTCTGGACCGGGAGCGGGTCGGCCCGGTGACGGTGGCCTCGTTGACGCCCCTTCCAGCACTTTCGGCCGACGGTCCGATGTTCGGGCCGAGCATGGAACGGCAGGTCATCGAGTATCTGGCATCGATTCGAAGCACCAACACCGCGGCGGCCTCGATGGGCTCGGCACCGGTGGGCACGGTGAGCATCGACCCTGCGACCTGCACGGCATGCGCCCTTTGCGCCAGGATCTGCCCCACCAATGCGCTAACCGCCACCACCTCGAGCGAGGTGGTCATCGAGTTCGACCCGAGACTCTGTGTGGCCTGCGCCCAGTGTGTCGGAGTCTGTCCCGAGATCGATCGTGGTGCCATAAGCATGTCCACCGGATTCGACCTCGCCGACTGGGCGAGAGGACGTCGGGAGATGAGACGAGACACCGTTCCAGCGTGTGAGAGTTGTGGGAAGCCGGTCGCTCCGTCGGCGATGCTGGAGCGGATCACGGCGATGCTCGGATCGGAGCACGCCGCTACGGCCACCATCCTCAGGACAAGGTGTCTCGCTTGCCGCGGGCGCTAGTGGTGTGTCGCTGAGATATGGAGCTCATCCGCCCGGTTAGTCGGTCTGGCCACATCCGGGGAGCGATAGCCTGCTGGCCGCCGCCAACCCAGGGTTGCCACGCCCGCTCAGCGAAGTCCACGGCCCTGAGAAGGGCGACCGGGTGCCGACGCCTGCCAACCCAGGGTTGCCACGCCCGCTCAGCGAAGTCCACGGCCCTGAGAACGGCTGCTCCGCCCGGTTTCGTCGGTCTGGCCACACCCGGGGAGCGTTAGCCTGCTGGCGTGTCCGAGGCTTTAGGGGTCACGGTTGATGACGTGAGGGCCGTCGCGGCGACGTTGCCCCGGTCCTACGAAGTGTTGGTTCATGATCGGGTCAAGTTCAGGGTGGGTCGATTGGTATACCTCGCACTCTCACGGGATGAGGAGACCATGGGGTTTGCCTTTCCCAAGGAAGAGCGGACTGCCCTGGTCGAGTCCGAGCCGGACAGGTTCCTCCTCCCCCACCCCAGCGACATGCGATACCACTGGGTGGTCGTCCGTCTCGACCGGATCGACCTCTCGGAGCTAACCGAGATCGTGCTTCAAGCCTGGGAAATGGTCGTTCCCAAGAAGGTCGCCGCCTCTCGGCTCGGCCGGCGCTAGGGCTTCGCCATTTTGGCAAGCGCCGAGTTGCCTCGTCGCGAACACGCTTGACCGACCCCCACGCGGTAGACGCGGATGGTCCTCCGGGGTGACGACGGATACCGCATCGACTCATACAGTGATTGTGGTGTGATCACATCCGACCGAGCTCGACCTGAAGTGGCTGACCTCGCGTTGGTTCTCGCCGCCATCGTGGTGATGGTGATGGGCACCATCGGGGTCAGTCGCTCCTCGGCACCCCCTGACCCTGTGGGGTGGCTGCTGCTTGTCGCCGCCGGAGGAGCACTGTGGTTTCGCCGGCCCTGGCCCACTGCAGTCATGTGGATTGTGATTGCCACCGGGCTCGCCTATGACCTCCTCGGCAACCCGGGAGCATTCTCAACCGTGGCCATCGTCCTCGCCATCTTCTCGGTTGCATCCTCAGGCCGCCGATGGACCGCCATCGCCGGGGTGGTCGCAACCTTGGCAACGTTCTATCTCACCGATCTGATTGGTGACACGGGGCACGTCCTCAACGCCGAGGGTGCCCTTTGGTTTGGCGGATGGCTCATCGCCGGGTTTCTCATGGGTGAGGTATCCCGAGCCCGGATCGACCGTGCAGCAGCCGCGGAGCAGAGAGCCAGAGAAGCCGAGCGTCACCGGCAAGAGGAGACGCTGCGCAGGGCGAGCGAGGAACGGATGAGAATCGCCAGGGAGCTGCACGACGTCCTGGCCCACTCGATATCGATAATCAACGTACAGGCAGGGGTGGCCGCCCACCATCTCGACACCGATGTCGACAAGGCACGAGCCGCCTTGAAGACGGTACGGGACACCGGAAAGCAAGCACTTCGCGAGCTCCGTTCATCTCTGGGCGTGCTCCGCGACTCGGAATCCGACATCGAACCGCCCAGAGCGCCTTCACCAGGTGTCAGCGAGATCGAACAGCTCATCGTCGCCACACGTCACACCGGGCTCACCATCCACCTACGACAACATGTGGATCCGGACACCATCCCGCCCGATGTGGGCCTGGCCGTCTATCGAACCATCCAAGAGAGCCTCACCAACGTGACCCGGCACGCCGATGCGGGGGTAGTGACTGTGATTATCGACCAACGCCCCGATGAGCTGCTGCTGCGGGTGGAGGACGACGGAATCGGATACGACGGAGAGCTC
>DASWKK010000244.1:0-16205 GCA_036396655.1 Acidimicrobiia bacterium | reverse complement strand
CTCGCCGCGGCTCCCAAGTCGAACTCCGTGGGCAAGGCGATGGCTCGCGCCCGCCAACTGGTCAATGAGGGGCCCTCCCCGAGCGTCCCACCCCACCTGCGCTCTACCGGTTATCCGGGGGCAGAGAAGCTGGGTCACGGGTCCGGATACAAGTACTCACATGACTATCAAGGGGGCGTCGTCTCCCAGCAGTACTTCCCCGATGGGATCCCACCCGAAGTGATCTATCAGCCGGGTGAGACCGGTGACGAGGGGCGGATCAGTGCCTCGATGTCCGAAATCGACCAGGTCCTGGGACGGGAGGGTCGGGAGGGGAAGGTACGATGAGCCGATGCTCGATCGCATCTGGTGGTTTGTCACCGGCTTGGTGGCGGGAGGCTGGGTGACGGTGCGTGCCCTCCGCCGTCGACCGACCCCCCTGGAGCTGAGGAACGCGGCTTTGGCCAGCGGCGCCGATCTGCTCGATCTCGCGGCCCGGGCGGTTCGCCCCAATAGGGGCCGGTAGCCGGTCGAGGCTCGGTAACCTCGCTGTTCGCCAGCAAGGCCCATCCAGTTGGACAGCAACCAAATCCGAACCGCGTTCACCTCCTTCTTCGAGGAGAAGGACCATGTGATCAGACCGTCCTCGTCGTTGATCCCCGTCGATCCGACGTTGCTGCTGACCAACGCCGGCATGGTCCCCTTCAAACCCTATTTCCTGGGCGAGGAGGAACCTCCATACAAGCGAGCCACCACTGTGCAAAAGGTGGTTCGCACCATCGATATCGACATCATCGGGACCACGCAGAGGCACCTGTCCTTCTTCGAGATGCTGGGGAACTTCAGCTTTGGCGACTACTTCAAGACGGAAGCGATCGCCTGGGCCTATGAGTTCGTCACCGAGCGACTCGGCCTCGACCCCGAGCGTCTGTGGTACACGGTTTTCGAGACCGACGACGAAGCAGCCGACATCTGGGCGAGCCATGTCCCTACGGACCGAATCCAACGCAGGGACGAAAAGGACAACTTCTGGCAAATGGGGGTTCCGGGGCCTTGCGGGCCATGCTCGGAGATCTTCTTCGACAAGGGACCCGCCTTCGGGGAGGGAGGAGGCCCGGCGCATGGCGATGAGGACCGGTTCGTCGAGATCTGGAACCTGGTCTTCATGCAGAACATCCAGGACGAGCCATATCACGTGATCGGCGACCTGCCCGCCAAGAACATCGACACCGGGATGGGTCTCGACCGTGTGGCCGCCGTCCTCCAGGACGTGCCTTCGGTCTTCGATATCGACACCACCAAGCAAGTACGTGATGTGGCTGCGGCATATACCGGGCTCACCTACGGAGAAGACGAAATCCAGGACGTGTCGTTGCGAATCCTGGCCGATCATGGCCGAGCGGTCACCTTTCTCATCGCCGATGGCGTGATCCCCTCCAACGACGGGCGGGGCTACGTCTTGCGAAGGCTGTTGCGGCGGGCGGTTCGCCATGCCTGGCAATACGGGGGAGAGGGTCTGGTCTTCCCGGGCCTCGTTGCCGCCACGGTCGACGCCATGGGCGACTGGTATCAGGAGCTCCGTCAGAACAAGGACTTCATCACCGAAGTCGTGACCAGGGAGGAGGATCGGTTTCGACGTACTCTCGAGTCCGGGCATCAGTTGCTCGATGCCGAGCTCACCGACGACGACACCGAGCTGACCGGGGCCATCGCGTTCAAGCTCCACGACACTTACGGCTTTCCGATCGAGCTGACGCGGGAAATCGCCGCCGAGCGCGGTGTCAACGTGGACACGGCAGGATTCGAGGCCGAGATGGCCGAGCAGAAGCGGCGGGCGAGGGCTGCCTGGAAGGGAGGGGATCAGGCCGCGGCGCTCGACGTGTACCGGTCGCTGCTCGACGTGGCCGGTCTCACCGACTTCGTGGGTTACGAGGCGGACGCCGCAGATGGCCAGGTCCTCTCGATGGTGGCCGATGGCGAGACGATCGACCGGGCCGACGAAGGCCGCGAAGTCGAGCTGTTCCTGAGCAGGACTCCGTTCTACGGCGAGTCGGGTGGGCAGGTTGGCGACACCGGAACCATCGAGACCGAAACTGGAAGGGGCGTGGTTCTAGACACCCAGCACGTGATCCAGGGACTCCACGGCCACCGTCTCCGGGTCGAATCGGGGTATATCGCGGTGGGCCAAGTCGCCAGGGCCACCATCGACTCCCCACGCCGCGACTCGACCCGCAAGAGCCACACTGGCACCCATGTGTTGCATTGGGCCCTGCGCGACGTGCTCGGTGACCACGCCAGCCAGGCCGGTTCCCTGGTCGAGCCGGGACGGCTCCGTTTCGATTTCTCCCATTTCACCCAAATGGCACCTGAGGAACTGGCCGAAGTGGAAGCCGAGGTCAACGTGAGGCTGATCGAGGACAATCCGGTGACGACGACGATCACAACCAAGGACGAGGCCGAGGCGATGGGAGCGCTGGCTTTCTTCGGCGACAAGTACGGCAGCACCGTTCGGGTGGTGCAGGTCGGCAGCTTCTCGACTGAGTTCTGTGGGGGAACCCATACCCACTCATCCGCCCAGGTGGGGCCGCTTCTGGTCATGTCCGAGTCTTCGATCGGCTCCAACTTGAGGCGGGTCGAAGCCCTCACAGGTCTGTCTGCCTACCAGCAACTGGTCGAAATGCGGTCCAACCTCGACCGAGTCGGGCGACTGCTCAAAGCCTCCGGCTCCGATGTGCCGGCTCGGGTGGAGGCTCTTCTCGAGCGGGTGGGCGGCCTGGAGCACGAGTTGGACACCATCCGGTCACAACGACGAGGGGAGCTCGCCACCGAGTTGGCGGCGTCGAAGGTCAAAGTCGGGGAACACTCTCTAGTGGTGGCTCCAACCCCGGAGTTGGACCCCAACTCGTTGCGTCAGTTGGCTTTGGGGATTCGGGACAAGCTGGACGGCAGCTCGGTGATAGTGATCGGCGCAGTCCATGGGGGCAAGGGGGCCCTGGTCGGCCTGGTCACACCTGATCTGGTTGCAGCCGGAGTCTCGGCTGCCGAAATCATCGCGGCCGCGGCTGGTGAGCTGGGGGGAGGGGGCTCGCGCGATCCGGAGCTGGCGCAGGCAGGTGGCCCCCATGGGGAGAATCTCGACGCAGCACTCGACTTCGCGCGCGTCGACGCTGAGCAGCGGCTCGGGAGTCTGTGAGCCGTTCCTTGGGTGTCGACTTCGGCACGACACGGGTAGGTCTGGCCATCTCGGATCCACTGGGATTGACGGCGCGTCCCCTGTCGGTGGTGCCCCGGTCTGTGGTGCTCGACGAGGTGGTGAACCTCGTCAAAGAGCAGGACATAGGTACCATCGTGGTCGGTCTCCCCACCGGTTTGAGTGGTGGAGAAGGGGTGTCTGCGACCGAGGCCAGGAAGCTCGCTGAAGAGATTCGGACTGTGACCGGAGTGGATGTGGTCATGGTGGACGAGAGGTTCACCTCTCGTCTCGCCGAGGTAGCCCTCCTCGAATCGGGCATGAAACGCCGGAAACGAAGAGAAACAGTGGACAAAGTGGCAGCCGCCATCATCTTGCAGGACTATCTGGACAGGAGTCAATGACGTACGAGCCAGTTCCGGAGCCGTCGCCTTGGGTGCGCGTGGCCAAAGTCGTGTCCATGATCGGGCTCGTCGTCGTCGCCGGGGTGGCAATTGTCGGCGGGGGCTCATATCTCGGACGCTGGGTTGGCTCGACCTTCAGCTCGGACGACCCAACGGGAGCCCCATCGGTCGTGCCCGGATTGGATGTGACGGTCGAGATCCCTGCTGGATCCACGGCCGAGGACATCGGCGCCATCCTCGCCGCCCAGGGAGTGGTCAGGTCCGCCCTGGAGTTCGAGGTTGCAGTTCGCAACAACGAGGCCGCGTCCCGTCTCCAGGCCGGCACTTATGGGCTCGAGACCCTGATGGATCCGTCGGAGGTCGTGGCGGTGCTGGTGGTCGGCCCGGTGGCAGACACTTACCGGGTGACGGTCATCGAAGGGTTGCGTGTCACCGAGATCCTCACACGGCTCTCGGAGGTGTCCGGGCAACCATATGCCGAGTTCGAGCAGGCACTTCTCGAGGGAGAGGTGGACACCTCGCTCCGCGAGATGCCGGCCGAGCCCGACCTTGCCGACTGGGAAGGGCTTCTCTTCCCGGACACCTATGAGTTCGCCCGGTCGGCGACGCCAGCGAGCATCCTGCAACGCCTCGCCTCGACCATGGAACAACGGGTTGACAGCATCGACTGGTCGGTTCTCGAGGCAAATGGCTACTCGCCTTACGACGGGCTGATCATCGCCTCGCTGATCGAGACCGAGGTTCTGCTCGACGAGGAACGGCCCACGGTGTCCAGCGTCGTGCACAACCGTCTCGCCCTGGGAATGAAGCTCGACATCGATGCCACCGTGCTCTACGCGCTGGGAACCCGTGACATTTCACAGTTCGACCGCGATGTGGACTCTCCATACAACACGTACCTCGTCAACGGGCTCCCGCCGACACCGATCGCCGGGCCGGGGCGCGCCTCTCTCGAGGCCGCGGCCGCCCCGGCGAACACCGAGTTTCTCTTCTACGTCCTGTCTGATCTGGAGGGGCATCACGCCTTCGCTGCGACACTCGACGAGCACAACGCCAACGTGGCCCGGGCGAGGGAGGAAGGGGTTCTTCCCTAGAGGGGTTCTTCGGCACGACTAGTCACCCCGGTGCCACACTGCAGCCAATGGCGACGTCTCTCCGTCTGGCCGTGCTCGGCGACCCGATCAGTCACTCGCGCTCCCCGGCGATCCACGACGCCGCGATACGCCATCTCGGCCTGGAAGGCGGCTACGAGGCGCGGCGGGCCGGGCCCGAGCAGCTCCTGGTGGCCATTGACGAGTTGCGCCAGGGCACCCTGCAGGGCATCAATATCACGATGCCCCTGAAGCGGGAGGCCGCCCGAGCCGCCGGGCTCCTCACGGAAGAGGCCCGGGCGAGCGGGTCGGTCAATACCCTACGGTTCCGGGAAGGCATCGTCGAAGGGCACAGCACTGACGTGGTTGCCGCGCGAGCGGCGTTCACCGATCCTCGATTTCGAATGGACGCCCCGATCTTGATTCTCGGCTCGGGAGGTGCTGCTGCTGCAGTCCTGGCTGCCGTCGGCGAGCGTCACGTCTACGTGGCGGCGAGAAACCAGGATCGAGCCGGCAATCTGGCCGGGATCACCCATGTACCGGCAAGCATCGTCCCTTTCGGCACCTCGATCGTCGGAGCGCTTGTTGTCAATGCCACCCCGCTCGGAATGCGCCGGGAGCGGCTGCCAGAGGCGACTATGGGCGTAGCTTCAGGATTGGTGGACCTGGCGTATGGCCATGACCCGACCCCGACCGTGACCTGGGCGGAGGGCACCGGCCTACCGGTGATGGATGGAGTTGAATTCCTGGTACTCCAGGCTGCGAGCTCATTCGAGTGGTGGACCGGTCTGGTGGCACCGTTCGAGGTGATGCTCGAGTCGGCGAGAAAGCTCTAAAGAGGGGTTGGGAAAAGGCCGATCTGGAGAGGCAAGGAAACGTAGGCAAGGAGTGGTCGAGGTGGCTCTTTCTGGAAATTTGGGGTTTGTCCCTCTTAGCGAGGTGCTCCGACTTTTGACGCGGTCTGACCAGCGTGGATCGGTCGATGTGCGCGGCGAGGACGTCCGCGGGCGCATCTTCATAACCAAGAAGGGGATTTCCCTGGCGACCACTGCCGAAGACCGCGACCTGCACACGCATTTGGTCAATTCGGCCTATGTCGACGACTCGTTTCTGCGCAAGGTCGTTTCCGGTGAGGCCACTTTTGCCGATCTCGGCGAACGAGAAGCCGCAATCGTCAACCTTTTGCGTGAGATAACGATCGAGAGTCTCTATAGCCTGACCGACAAGGGCGCCACGTTCGAAGTGGCCGAGGACGCCACCACTCCTTATGCCAGCAGCCGGCCCTTCGAGCTGGAGGCGATCCTGGACGAAACGCGTCGCCGGACAGGCGAGTGGGCGACCGTCCACAAGGTCATCGCCGACCTCGATGCCACGATTCGCATGAACCGCGATATCGGGGATCGCCAGGAGATCAAGGTCAACCGGGAAGCCTGGCGTCTGCTCGCCGAGCTTGGTTCTGGGGCGTCGGTGAAAACGATGGCCGAGCGGTTGGGAACCACCGAGTTCTGGATTGCCAAGGTTGCTGCCGAGATGACCGAAGAACAGCTGTTGGTGTTGAGCGAGGACTTCGCCCCTGAGCCCGTTCGCGACGAGGCCGATCCCCGACCGGCCGCCGTGATCGAAGAAGACGAAGAAGACAAGGATCCGAACGAGTCGTGGTGGGTCGAGCCCGAGCACGACCAGGCCGGCGACGAGGCCGCCGCGGAGACCGCGGTCGCGGATTCCGACGATGCCACCGAGCAGGGCGAGCCGGCCAAGGACAGCCGGTTTGGTCACTTCGTCAGGGCCACCCAGGTGGAGTCCCCGGCCCCGGTGGTCGAGAGTGCCGAGTTGGCAGAGGAGCCAGTCGACTCTTACGAGGACGACGAGTACCTGGATGCGCCGGTGATCGAGCCTGCAGCCGATTTCGAAGATGTGGAAGAGGACACCGAGGCCTTCCTCGAGAAAGTGTTCTCCCAGCTCGAAGTCAACGGTCAGCCGGAGGTCGAGGAGGAGGGGCACGGTTTGCTCCGCCGACGTCGCATGGGCTCGGTGCTCAAGGAGATCGAAGAAGACTGAATGACCGGTCGTTTCGACGACCAAGGCTAAGTTGCTCCGGCGGTGACCAGCGTCCTCGCCGGAGCTCTTGGCTTTCTTGGGGCCATGATTGCCCACGATCTGGCAGCTCAGGTCCTATGGGATCAACCGCTTCGCCCCTTCTCCGGAACCTGCCCTCGGTGCGGCAACCGGAGAGGATGGGCCCACCGCACCTGCACCGGATGCGGGCGAAGCATCGGACGGGAGCTGGTTGGGCTCGTGGTTGCGGTGGTGTTCGCCATCGCCTTCGCCAACACAATCGGCCTGTTTTGGGCCCTCGTTCCCTACCTGGGCTTCCTGACCCTCACTTTGGCGCTCGGTGTGACCGACGTCGACGCCTTACGAATCGTCGACCGTCTCAACCTGCGGGGGACCGTTCTCCTGGTGGGCGCTCTCGGGCTGGCAGCGCTGGCCGACGGCGCGGGATCGGCCTTCCTGCGCGGTGTCCTCGGCGGTGCGGCGTACTTTGCCGGGACCAACCTCGTGTTCCTCCTGGTACGAGGGAAGGGCTTCGGGTACGGCGATGTGAAATTGTCGGTGCAGCTGGGGGTCTTCACCGCCTACATCTCCTGGGGCACCTTGGGCTGGAGCGTCTTCCTCACCGCGATGATCGGGGGGGTGCTGTCGGTCGCGGTGGTATTGGCCGGGGCAGTGACGAGGTTGCGTAGGAAGGGGAGCGGGACCGTGGCGCCGGAGGGGTCGATTCGCGATTCCATGAAGGTGGAGCTTCCATACGGGCCTTCGATGATCCTCGGCTCATGGATAGCAATCGCCGTCGCCGGACTCGGAGCTTTCCCGATCCCGACGTAGCATCCGCCCGATGTTGCGCTTCATGACGGCCGGCGAGTCACACGGGCCTGGGCTGGTGACCATCGTGGAAGGGTTGCCACGCGGCCTCGTCATATCTCCCGACCGCATCACCGACGAATTGGCCCGCCGACGGATGGGCTACGGGCGGGGCAAGCGAATGGCCATCGAACAGGACCAGATCGAGATCCTCGGAGGCATCCGCCATGGTGAGACGCTTGGCTCACCGGTGGCGGTGCTCATCAGGAACACCGAGTGGCCGAGATGGTCGGACGAGATGAGCCCGGAGCCGGCAGCCGCCAAAAAGCAGGTGACCCGTCCCCGTCCCGGTCATGCCGACCTGGCAGGAATGCTCAAGTACGGGACCGATGACGCCCGGGACATCCTCGAGCGCGCCTCGGCCAGAGAGACGGCGGCGCGCACGGTGGCCGGTGTCCTGGCCAAGGCTCTCCTCGAGACGGTGGAGGTCACGGTGATCAGCCACGTCATCTCGATCGGTGCCGTGGTCAGCGAAGGCGCTCCGCCGGGGCCGCAGGATCTGGAGCTGGTGGACACGAGCCCGGTCCGCTGCTTCGACCAGGCCGCGGAGAAGGCGATGGTGAGTGCCATCGAGGATGCAAAAGCGCGACGGGACACATTGGGAGGGGTTTTCGAGATCCTCGGTTTTGGTGTGCCACCCGGGATCGGCTCCCACGTCCACTACGACCGGAGGTTGGATGCCCTGCTCGCTGCCGCGGTCATGTCGATACCGGCGATCAAGGGCGTGGAGATCGGCGATGGATTCGAGGTGGCCGGCCTGCCCGGGTCGAAGTCCCATGACGAGATCATCCTCGACGACGGTCTCCTCTCTCGCCCGACCAACCGCGCCGGGGGCAGTGAGGGTGGGATGAGCAACGGTGAGACAATACGGGTGCGGGGTGCCATGAAGCCGATTTCGACCCTGATGAGGCCACTGCAAACGGTCGACATGACCACCGGGGAGCCCGCCGAGGCGGTCCGGGAGCGATCAGATGTCTGTGCTGTTCCCGCCGCGGCGGTCGTTGGCGAGCAGATGGTGGCTTTGGTGCTCGCGGCTGAGTTCCAACGGAAGTTCGGGGGCGACAACGTCGACGAGTTCGTGGCCGCGGTCGATCGCTACAAGTCGGGCATTGCGGGTCGGCCCGGATGACGGGCTCGGGCATGGCACCACCGGGCCCTGTCGCTATCGACAGGCGCGGGGTGGAGGAAGGAACCGGGGCACCGTGGCCATCCTGACCGTGGCCGGCTCAACGGAGCTGGTCGTGGGTCACGGGCTTCCCGACGATATCCTCCCGGTCCGTGCCGGGCGCCAGCGGGTAGCTGTCATGACCCAGCCCGGCGCCACCCAGATTGCACTCGATGTTGCACAGCGTCTCCGGGGAAACGGTCTTCAGGTCGAGGTGATCGGTCTTCCCGATCGCGACGAAGCCAAGACCCTTGCGGTGGCGGAGTCGGTGTACGAGGCCCTGGCTCGTTTCGGCTTCGGACGTCACGACACCGTGGTTGGGGTGGGCGGAGGTTCGGTGACTGATCTCGCCGGGTTCGTGGCCGGCACCTGGCTCCGGGGCGTGGAGGTGGTTCATGTCCCGACCACTCTGCTGGCAGCCGTTGACGCTGCCATCGGGGGCAAGACCGGGGTGAACCTCGCCGGCAAGAATCTGGTCGGGTTGTTCTGGCACCCGACCCGGGTCGTGGTCGATGTCGGCATCCTCGGCCGACTTCCCGGCTCGTTGCGCAGGGAAGGCCTGGCCGAGGCCCTGAAGGCAGGGATCGTAGGGGACCCCGAGCTATTCGAGCTCCTGGCGACACACGGTGAGGACTCTGAGCTGGAGGAGGTGGTCACCAGGGCCGCCGCCGTGAAGGCAAGAGTGGTCGGTGAAGACGAACGCGAGTCCGGTGTGAGGGCAACTCTCAACTTCGGCCACACGATCGGCCATGCCATCGAGTTCGCATCGCCCCTGTCCCACGGAGAATGTGTAGCCGTGGGAATGGTGGCGGCCGGGCGGATCTCCGAACGTCGTCTCCGGTTCCCTGCCTTCCAGCGGATGGTCGAGGCGATCGCAGGTCTGGGTCTGCCGATCCGGGTGGACGGGTTGGACCGGGCCCGGGTCGAGGACCTGTTGCGACATGACAAGAAGCGAGACGCCGAAGGCTTGCGCATGGTTCTACTGAGGGCGCTTGGGGATCCCGTCGTGGAGCACGTCGATGATGTCGACCTGGAGACAGGGCTCGGCGCTGTTGGTCTCTGAGCGAATTACCGTCCCCGTGAGGCGAGAGGACTGAGCCCGAACGATGATAAGCACCAATGACGTGAGGCCGGGAATGGCCCTCCAGCTCCACGACGGTCTGTTCACCATCGTCGAGTACCAGCATGTCAAGCCGGGCAAGGGAAAGGCCTTTGTCCGTATGAAGCTGAAGAACCTGGAAACTGGTCAGGTTCTGGACCGGACATTCCGGGCCGACGAGAACGTGGATCAGGCGATCATCGATCGTCGGGACCACCAATATCTGTATCAGGACGACCTCGGCTTTCACTTCATGAATCTCGAGGACTTCGGGCAGCTGGCATTGAGTGGCGACGACGTCGGTGATGCCGCGGGCTACCTGGTCGAGGGCATGACGGCGAGTCTGGCCCTGTACCGGGGCGCGGCGATAGGCGTGGAGCTGCCGGCGTCGGTCGAGCTCGAGGTCACCTACGCAGAACCGGCGGCCAAGGGGGATACCCGCACCGGCGCCACCAAGCCGGTCACGCTTCAAACCGGGATCCAGATCCAGGTTCCGCTGTTCGTGGAACAGGGAGACAGTGTGAAGGTCGACACCAGGTCCGGGGAGTACTTGACCAGGGTATGAGCTCGGACACCGCGCCTATCGCCAGCATCCCGGCGCGGGTAACGGTCGAACAGCTCGCGGCGGCTCTTCGCCTCGACCTGACAGAGGTACAGGCGGTCCTCGAAGCCCGCGCCGAAATCTCTTCGCCCGACGACGTATTGGGACCCGACCTGGCGATGGCGGTGGCGAGGGCGCTGGGGGTACCGCTCAACGTAGAGGCGAGGGACATGGCGTTGGAGGTCCTCTATCAGCTCGAGACCGGAGGAGAGGCTGGCGATCTTCACGACCTGAAGGGCCGCGTCGGGTTCCTGGTCAACGGTGTGATCGGCCACAAGGAGGAGCTCGATCACGAGATCGAGTCGGCGTCGGAACATTGGAGCGTCGCTCGGATGCCGATACTCGATCGCTCGATCCTCCGGATCGGCCTCTTCGAGCTGCGTCACAGCAAGGAGACACCGACCGCGGTCGTGGTCTCGGAGGCAGTCCGTCTTGCCCAGACCTACTCGACAGAGAGGTCCGGGTCGTTCGTAAACGGGGTCCTCGCCTCCCTTGCGCGCACCGCGCAGGGCTGAGGTTTGGACCACCGTCGAAGACGGCTAAGGTCGTCTTGCCTTTAAAGCACGGTCCGGTGAGGCCGGGAAGGAGTGAGATGGGTCACAACCCGTCGGCGTCGGAGGTCCTTCGATGCCCCAGGTGATGCGCGGCGAGGACATCCGTCGAGCGGTCCGCCGAATCGCCCACGAGATACTGGAACGCCACCGCGGAGCCGAAAGCGTGGTCATCGTCGGGATTCACACTCGCGGAGTCCACCTCGCTCGTCTGTTGGGAAGCCTCATCGCAGAGTTCGAAGGGGTGTCGGTACCGGTTGGTGAGCTCGACGTCGGCGACTACCGGGATGACCGCGATCTACGCCCGGTTCCCACCGGCCGGAAGACCGAGATCCCTGCCGACATATCGCAACGCAGCGTGATCGTCGTCGATGATGTCCTCTACACCGGTCGGACGGTGCGGGCCGCGCTCGACGCGCTGTCCCACCTGGGCCGGGCCACTCAGACCGAGCTTGCCGTGCTGGTAGATCGCGGGCACCGCGAGTTGCCGATCCGGGCCGACTATGTCGGAAAGAACCTCCCCACCAGTCAGGACGAAGTGGTTCGGGTGCGTATCGCGCCGATCGACGCCGAGGAAGGGGTCTGGATCGAGAGGAACGGGGCCGCGTGAGTGGGCTGCTGACGCTTCGCGGTGTGACGGCCGACCGACTCGGGCAGCTGCTCGATGCGGGGCAGCGTCATGTCGAGATGATCGGGTCGGGTGCAAGCGCACCGGTCACCCTGGCGCGCCGCACCGTGACCATCGCCTTCTTCGAGCCGTCCACCCGAACCCGGCTCTCCTTCGAGAAGGCTGCCATGACGCTGGGGGCCACCGTCTTGACTCTCGGCCAGGAATCATCATCGACCGTCAAAGGCGAATCCTTCCGGGACACCATCGAGACCTTGACCGCGCTGGGTAGCGATGCCCTGGTCGTCCGGCACCATCTGGCTGATGCCGCCGAGCTGGCCGCGCGGTGGTCGGGGATCCCGGTGGTCAACGCCGGGGTGGGAAGACGGGAGCACCCGACCCAGACCCTGATCGACGCCCTCACCCTGCGTCAGCACTTTGGGACACTCCACGGCTTGCGGATGGGCATCGTCGGCGATGTCCGCAACAGCCGGGTGGCGAGGGGACATCTCAACGCCTTACCCACTATGGGTGTGGAATTGACGCTGATCGGCCCCTCCACGTTGCTACCTGATGCCAACCCATGGGGAGCGCGCACCTCACATTCGTTGGACGAGGAGCTGGGCGATCTCGACGTGGTCTACCTCTTGCGTATCCAGAGGGAGAGGGGGGCCGGAACGGGCTTGCCCTCGGAGCCGTCGTACCACCTTCGTTACGGGATGAGCGAGGAGAGACTCTCCTTGCTCAAGCCGACTTCGATGATCATGCACGCAGGCCCGATGAATCGGGGAGTCGAGATCGACGACGCAGTCGCCGATGGCGAACGCTCCCTGATCCTGTCCCAGGTGGCAAACGGCGTCCCGATGCGGATGGCGGTGCTCGAGGACGCCCTGGGGGGTCGGTCGTGATCATCATCGAGGACGCGCAGGTACTTCGAGGGACCGGGGTCGAGCGATGCTCGGTGGGCATCGAGGGCGATCGGGTCGTGGCGGTCGGCTCGGTCGCCGCCGCCAACGGAGCGCGGGTCATACACGCCGGCGGCGCCTGGTTGGGGCCGGGGCTGGTCGACCTGCACGTCCATTTCCGCGATCCAGGTCAGACCTGGAAGGAGGATCTCGACAGTGGCGCCCGCGCGGCGGCCGCAGGTGGTTACACCGCGGTAGTCACCATGCCCAACACCGACCCTCCCATCGACAGCGGATCGAGAGCCGTCGAAGCGATTTCCCGGGGTGATTCCGTCGCCAACGTGCACATCGAGGTCGCCGGCACCCTGACCAAGGGGCGGGCCGGTGTCGAGATGGCCGACTTCGACGCGATGTACGAGGCCGGGATCAGAGTCTTCACCGACGACGGCGACTGTGTGCCCGAGGCCGGGCTGCTCCGGAGGATCATGACCTATCTGAGCGCCCTGCCGGGTGCACTGATCGCCGAGCATCCCGAGGATCGCTCGTTGACCACCGCGGGTCACCTCCACGAAGGTGCGATGTCCGACTTGCACGGCATCGGCGGGATACCCGGAGTCGGCGAAGAGGCCATCGTTGCCAGGGACATCGCGGTGGCACGGGACACCGGTGCCCGTCTCCATCTCCAGCATCTTTCTACCGCCGCCGCCGTCGAGCTGGTTCGCCACGCACGGGACACCGGAGCCGCGGTGACGGCTGAGGTCACTCCTCACCATCTCGCCATCGACGATGGCCGGCTCGAGCATCTCGACCCGAACCTGAAGATGTACCCACCGCTCCGGTCGCCGGCCGACAGGTCGGCGATGATCGCCGGGCTGCGCGATGGTGTGATCGATGCAGTGGCCACCGATCACGCTCCTCATACGATCGTCGAGAAGGCCGTTCCCTTCGAGCAGGCTCCACGAGGCGTGATCGGGCTGGAAACGGCGGCAGCGATCGTCTCTGTGGCTCTCAGCGGCGACCAGGCGGCCTTCTTCGAGCGGATGAGCATCGCTCCGGCTCGGATCGCCGGCCTGGCCCGTCACGGGATGCTGGTAGAGCCCGGCACACCGGCCAACCTCGTGATCTTCGACCCCGAGCGGAGTTGGGTGCCCCGTGTATTCGCCTCGAAATCGGCGAACAGCCCATTCCTGGGAGAAGAACTGGTCGGCAAGGTGCTGGCAACGATCCATGAAGGTGTTGTCACCCACGAGGAAGGGCTGGCATGAGCGACCACGGACAAGCCCTGCTCTGCACCGCGGACGGCGAGACGTTCCGGGGACGATCGGTGGGAGCGCCCGGGTTGACCACCGGTGAAGCAGTCTTCAACACCTCGATGAGTGGGTACCAGGAGATACTCACCGATCCCTCCTACGCCGGCCAGGTGGTGGTCATGACCAGCCCTCACATCGGGAACTACGGCGTGACCGGGCTCGACGAGCAGTCCGCTGGACCGGCGGTCTCGGGTTTTGTGGTCCGCAGCATGTCGCGCCGCGACTCGAATTGGAGATCCCAGGGCACCGTGGGCGATTACCTGCGTCGACACGGGGTGGTGGCGATCGGGGACGTCGACACCAGACGACTCACCCGACACATCCGGGACCGTGGTGCGATGCCGGTCGCCATCGGGGTGGATGCCGATGAGGCCGAGGTGCGGGGTTTGGCGCAATCCGCCCCTTCCATGGTCGGGCTCGACCTGGCGTCCACTGTGACCACACCGGAGCCATACCGGCTCGAGGCTCAGGGAGAAGCACTCGGCCGGGTGGTCGCCATCGATCTGGGGATGAAGCGCGACATACTCGACAATCTCACCGGCAGGGGCTTCTCGGTCGACGTGGTTCCTTCCTCGACTGATGCCGCAACGGTTCTATCCCTGGCACCGGACGGGGTCTTTGTCTCCAACGGCCCCGGAGACCCCGAGCCGCTGGTGGCCGCAACGGAGACCCTTCGCGGGCTCCTGGGCAAGGTGCCACTGTTCGGGATCTGTCTCGGGCATCAGGTCCTGGGCCTCGCCGTGGGAGCCATCACCTACAAACTGCCCTTCGGTCATCACGGCGGCAATCACCCCGTGCGGCGGATGGAAGACGGCCGGGTCGAGATCACCGCTCAGAATCATGGTTTCGCGGTCGATCTGTGGTCGCTGAGCAAGGAGATCGCGCCCCGCCGCTCCCGTCTGGTCGGCGCAGAGCTGCTTCCGCCGAGGGTCGACACGGGATTCGGCCCGTTGATGCCCACCCATCAGAACTTGAATGACGGCACCTTGGAGGGGATGCAACTGTTCGATGTCCCCGCCTTCTCGGTTCAGTACCACCCCGAGGCCGCTCCCGGGCCACGTGACGCTCATGGTCACTTCGACGAGTTCGTCCGGCTGATAGGGCTGGGGGCCTGATGCCGAGACGCACCGACATTCGATCGATCTTGCTCATCGGGTCCGGCCCGATCGTCATCGGCCAGGGCTGCGAGTTCGACTACTCCGGAACCCAGGCTGCCAAGGTGCTGCGGGCAGAGGGCTATCGGGTGATCCTGGTCAACTCCAACCCGGCCACGATCATGACCGACCCCGAGTTCGCAGATGCCACCTATATCGAGCCGATAACCCCCGAGGTCGTGGCCGAGATCATCGCCCGAGAGAATCCCGATGCCCTTCTGCCCACCCTCGGCGGTCAGACCGCGCTCAACGTGTGCGCCGAGCTGGCTCGGAGCGGTGTCCTGACCCGTCACGGCGTGGAGATGATCGGGGCCGGTCTGGAGGCCATCGAGCGCGCCGAAGATCGGGGCCGTTTCAAGGAGACGATGGAATCGGTCGGGCTGGCGGTACCTCGGGCGGGCTACGCCAGATCGATGGCGGAGGCGGTGAAAATCGCACAGGATCTCGGATTCCCGGTCATGGTCCGGCCGTCGTTCATCCTGGGGGGGAGCGGCACCGGCATCGCCGAGACCGAAGCGGAGTTCCTCGAAGTGGCCCGCAACGGTCTGACCGTCTCCCCGATCTCCGAGATCCTGGTCGAGGAGTCGGTGCGAGGTTGGAAGGAATTCGAGCTCGAGGTGATGCGGGACCGTAACGACAACGCGGTCGTGGTGTGCTCGATCGAGAACCTCGACCCGATGGGTGTGCATACCGGAGACTCGATCACGGTCGCTCCGATCCAGACCCTCTCTGACCGCGAATACCAGGAGATGCGCGACGACGCCATCGCGGTCCTCAGGGCGATTGGAGTGGAGACCGGTGGATCGAATGTCCAGTTCGCGGTAGATCCCGAAACCGGCCGCCGGCTCGTGATCGAGATGAATCCCAGGGTGAGCCGCTCTTCTGCGCTGGCTTCGAAGGCCACCGGCTTTCCCATCGCCAAGATCGCAGCTCTGCTCGCTGTCGGGTACACACTCGACGAGATCGCCAACGACATCACGGGAGCCACCCCCGCGTCGTTCGAGCCGGCGCTGGACTATGTCGTGGTGAAAGTCCCACGGTTCGACTTCGCCAAGTTCCCCTCGGCATCCACGCTTCTCACCACCTCGATGCGGAGCGTCGGTGAGGCGATGTCGATCGGGCGCACATTTCCCGAAGCGTTGCAGAAGGCTTTGCGCAGCATGGAGAACGGTCGGTTCGGTCTCAACGCCGATCCCGCCGAGCAGACGATCAGGGACATGTCTGACG
>DASWKK010000243.1:0-2863 GCA_036396655.1 Acidimicrobiia bacterium | reverse complement strand
GTCATGTGTGGCGCCGACGTCTTCAAAGAGGACCGCGGTTGGGCTGCCGAGCTGGCACTCGACAACGGTCTCGCCTCGGTGGTCATGGACGGGCCTGCCACCGGCGAGAACCCCTTCCCGTGGTCGCCCGACTCGGTGACGGCCTGGGAGGCCGCGATCGACTATCTGGCATCGCGTCCCGAGGTCGACGGCGATCGCATTGGCGCGTTCGGGATCAGCCGTGGCGGCTACTCGGTCATGCAACTCGCCGGCACAGTCCCCGAGAAGGTGAGTGCGGTAGTCGCCAACGCCGGTCACCCCTTCGGCTACAGGATGACTGATGAAGAGATGGAGGAATTCGTCGCTCACGCCAACCGGAGGGCGGAATGGCGGTTCGGGGAGCCGGACGGCCCACCTTCGTTCAGCCCGACCACCCGGGAACTGGAGGAGGAGCGATTCAAGACATGGGCATTGTCGGAGCTCGGGCTCGTCGACCGCATCACCCAGCCGGTCCTGATGATCAATGGCAAGCACGACCATCTGGCGCCGATCGGGAACATCTACTTCATGCTGGAGAGCGGGCCGGTCACCAGCCGGACGGCGCGGATCTACGCGGACGCGGGCCACTGCGCCTTCAAATACCAATCGGACTGGGGACCGGCCAGCTTCCGTTGGCTGAAAGAGAAGCTGACGGCCGACTCGAGACACGAGTGATCCGTTGATAGGAGTTTTCTTCGGACTCCTCACCGGGGCACTCTTCGCCATCGGGTCGGTGCTCGCCCGGGTCGGGCAGAGACACCGTCCCCAGGACGACGGCGTGCTGATGACGATCCTGGTCAACGTGATCGTCCTCGGGCTGGTCTCTTTGACCGTGACCGCACCGCGATGGAACACGGCCGGCGTCATCGGCCTCGCGGTGGGTGGGGTGCTCGGCTCGCTGATGGGCCGCTTCGCCAACCTGCGCGCCGTGCGTTTGGTGGGGGCAACCCGAAGCAGTGCCTTCATGACGGGCACACCGCTGGTGGCCGCGCTCGCCGGCTGGCTCGTCCTCGATGAGAGAGTCGGCTTGCTCGACGCCGTGGGCGGGCTAATCATCATCGCCGGTCTCCTCGCTCTGGTCCTTGCCCGCGCCATACCGACCTCGGTTCTCGACGGGGTGGCCGCTCCAGCCGATGCCCGCTCGCTGCGGCTGGGATTCCTCTTTGCCGCCGCGGCCCCGGTCTGCTTCGGTCTCGGCTTCGTCGTCAAGAAGTGGGGGCTGTCCCGGTACGACGACGCAGTGCTCGGCGCCCTGATCGGTACCGCAGCAGCTCTCGCCGTCGTGATCGTCATCGACACCGTCTCCGGCCGCATCGGACGCCGGGTCAGTGAGAACCTCCGTCATGTCCCCTGGTGGTTCGTGGCCTCCGGCGTTGCCATGAGCGGAGCGCTGATCACCCAGTTCGCTGCCTTCTCCTATCTCGAAGCGTGGCTGGTGGGTGCGCTGCAAGGGACGCAAGGGATCTGGGCCCTCATCCTGGGGTGGCTGTTCATCCGGCACGAGGAGCGCATCGACCGGTGGGTGGCCCTGAGCGTCGTCCTCGTCGCCGGAGGCGTGATCCTCATCGGTCTGCAGCGGTGACGTCCCCTACATCCGTCCGGGACTGGGCTCTCCGGAGTGGGCTGCCCACAATCGATTGCTCTTGGAGATTCCCCTAGACTCGGATCTGCGAGCTTTGGAAGGAGCCACCATGGGCAGCAAACAACGAATCTCCTACGTACCCCTCGACGACATGACCCCCGAGATGCGGTCCGAGATGGAGCGTTGCGCCCGGGAGGGAACCCCCCGCCCCGAGAGCTCGGCAATACGCGCCCACGTCCCCGCCGCCTTCTGGTTCTTCGCCGACAGTTGGAAGAACCTCTTCCGTGAGGGGATCGTCGATCACTCGATCAAAGAGCTTTGCCGGGTATACGTGTCGCGATCGGTGAAGTGCGAGTACTGCGGAAATCAACGGTCTGAGCAGGGTAGGAAGCTGGGTCTGAGCGAGGGCAAGTATGACGACCTGCTCAACTTCGAGACGTCGACCCAGTACAACGACAAGCAAAAAGCCGCTCTCGCCTATGCCGAGGCGATCACCTGGCATCTCGAGACCGACGATGTCTTCTGGGCGCGACTCTACGAGCACTTCATCGAAGCCGAGTTGGTCGAGTTGGGGTGCTTCATCGGTCTGACCATGGGTCAGCAGAGCTGGCTCCGCTTGCTCAACATCGAGCACCACGAGGTTCTCGCCGGAACGGACGCCTCGATGGCCCCTGGATTCGAGACGGCAGAGGCGCTCACCGAGTCCAAGACATCCAGCGACTACTGGGCAAAGGTCTAGCCACACCGACTCGGAACAAGCCGGGCGGCGATTCCACACACGATCTCGTGTCCGTTGCTCGGCACGCTCGACGGGCAACGCTCCGTTGGGTCGGCACGCTCGACGGGCGACGCGATCTGACTGTGCATTTTACAGAATGTATTGACAGATCACCGGTGCCGCCCTTATGTTGGACTCACTACAAACGATTGCAGGCATCCGGGGTACACGCCAGCCGTTGTAGCACTTGACTCAGGAGGACGAGATGAACCCTCGCAGCGAGCGACACGCGAGACCGTTACGAGTGATCCTGGTAGTGCTGGCCTTGGTGGTCGCTGCTTGCACAGGTGATACCACAGACACGACAGACGGCTCCGACACTACGGCCGAACCCGGGGGCGAGACTCCCACCACGACCGGCGACGGCAGCGACACGACGGCGCCCAGCGCCGGAGGGGTGTCGAACCCCGACACATTCGTCCATGCCGCAGATGACGAGCCCACGTCGCTCGATCCGGCACAGGTCGAGGCCGGTGAGGGTGGTG
>DASWKK010000242.1:0-27550 GCA_036396655.1 Acidimicrobiia bacterium | reverse complement strand
CCACTACAACTGGAACCGACCCCACCGAGGCAAATGGAACCAAGGCAAAACCCCAGCCCAAATCATCCAACCCAAAACCAGCATCACCAGATGACCGTCGCACCCCACCCGCGACAGGACACCTGCGGAGCGGGGGGACCGACACAAGCGAACGAAGTGAGCGCGTCGAGGGGGGACAACTAAACCAGCAACCGCTCCTCGTATTCCACCCGGGAGAGGAGATGGGGGTCGTCGTCGGTGATCAGCACCATGTCTTCGAGACGCACCCCGCCGCCACCTCGCACGTTGGGGACCCAGACCAAAGGCTCGACCGCGAACACCATGTTCGGCTGGAACTCATAAGTGGTGGCACCGGGCAGGGTCTCACCGATGTACGGGGGCTCGTTGGCTCCCATCCCTATCCCGTGACCGATGAACAGGCTGAACAAATGCTCTTCCAGCCCGTGGTCGCCGATCTTGGCGATGATGGCGTCGGCGCAGTCCTGGTTGGTATTGCCAGGGCGCATCTTGTCAAAACCGGCCATCAGCCCTTCATAGACAGCCGTATATATCTTCTGCTGTTCCTTTGATGGCCTTCCGACGATCGTGGTGCGACCGATATCGGCGAAGTAGCCGTTCCACATGGCGCCGATGTCGATGAAGCAAAGGTCCTGATTGCGAATGATCTTGTCCGTCGCCAGCCGATGGGGTGGCGACATGTGCTCACCCGAGGCGACGTAAGGGGTGATGACGTGCGCCATCTCGCCACCGAGCTGGAACAACGTCTGCATCGCATCGGCGGCCACCTCGAGCTCTCGACGACCTGCCCTGGTCTCGTCCAGAGCGCGCTGGGTCACCGAGTCGCCGATCGCACACGCCTCCTCGATCACAGCCACCTCGAGGTCGGTCTTGATCCAGCGGGCCTGCTGCATCACGGTGTCGCCGTCCACCAGCTCGAGGTCCGGAAAGTGCGCCCGCATCGACTGGATGAACGAGATGTTCGCTTGGTCGACGGCCAGTCTGCCCGTGGTCAGGTCCCTTGCCGCGAGAAGCGGTGTCAGGATGTCGCCGACGAACCCGTCCACCAGCTCTCGCTGCTCCATGATCGGGACCGCGTGGGCCTCACCGATCCAACTCATCCCAAAGCGCGCCTTGTCGATCTCTCCACCTGAGCCGAGGAGAATAGGGTCGGCGTCGGTCGTCAGCAGCGCGCCATTGAGTGAGGTGGTCTTACCGGCGATGAGTTGAGCACGCAGCGCCGTCAGGTAGCGGACGTTCTCATCCTTCCACACCAGCACGGCATCGGCGTCGGACTCCTCCAGAGCCGCATGGGCCTTTTTCACACGTTGACGTCGAAGCTCACCGAAGTCGTATCGGTCCTCCCAGTCGACTGCGAACGGCCCTTTGGCGTATCTGGCGATGATCCTCTCTCCTGTCTGCGAGCCACCTGGTTGTGGCCCGGTCGTCATCCCCGCGGGTTGTTCCGGGGCGGCATCACAATTTAATCTCTATAGTCGGTATAGTACAGAACGCAGTCCCGACTACCAAGATCTCTCATCGGGAACCCATGAGAGCTCAGTTTGGCAGTCCCGAAAAGGAGAGGTCCCGTGGCGACGGACGACATCTTCCGTCTCGACGCATCGACGTCACGGCGGATAACAGCCGTAGACCTGGTTCGTGATGCCCTGCGCGCCGCCATCCTCCGCGGGGACCTCTCCGGTGGGTCACGACTGGTCCAGACCGAGATCGCCAACCAGCTGAGCGTGAGCACCACGCCGGTTCGTGAGGCGATGCGCGATCTGGCCAGCGAGGGTTTGATCACGCTGGATAGTCACCGCATCGGCACCGTCCGGAAACCCGATTGGGATGAGATGGTCGAGATCACCGCAATTCGCCGGGCACTCGAGGACTTCGCCATCGCCAAGGCGATGGCGAACATCACCAGCGCCCAGCTCGATGCGGCAAAGGCTCTGGCCGACGACCTCTCACGTGAGGATGACCTCGGCTCCTGGGTGCAAAAGAACAGCCAGTTCCACTCCATCTTCCATCAGGCGACCGGCACCAAACGACTGGGGACCATGCTCCAGGCTCTTGAGGAAGCGGGCGGGCTCTTCGTGGCTCAAGCTCAACGGCTACATCCGGAGATCAGGAGACGAGCGATCGCCGACCATTTCGCGCTTCTTGAGGCGTACGAAGCCCAAGACCTCGATCGTGCGGTCGAGATCCAGCTCGCCCACATCGGACTACCCCTCGAAGGCGCCGAACTGAACGCCAACCAGGCCGGTTGACCCTGCTTCCCGCTGCAGCTACTCCCAGAGCCCGGCGTACTCCTCCTTGACCTGTGCCAAACCCGTGGTCACCAGCTTGACGTCGTTGGTCGGGGAGATCAGGGTGCACCCCTTTTCGACCAGCATCGCCGCATAGCTCGGGGAAGGAGTCACCGCGCCCCACCGTTTTCCATGGGCACGGCAGGCGGCGGCAACCCGGTCGATTGCTTCGAGCGACTCTGGCCCGGTGAAGTCCCCGATAACACCGACTGCTTGACTCAAGTCGGACGGTCCCACGAAGAGCAGATCGACTCCGTCGATTGCCGCGATGGCATCGACCTCTTCGACGGCCTGCGCTGTCTCGATCTGAATCGCGACGAATGTGTCCCGGTTGGACCTCTCTGCGAACTGGGCCAACGGGACCGTCCCGTAGCCACCGTCAAACCCGAGGGGGTTCAAACCACGCCGACCTCTGGGAGCGAACTTCGCCCAACGCACGAATTCCTCGGCCTGGTCGGCCGAGATGATCTGAGCTGCCATCACCCCGGTGGCTCCGCTCTCGAAACAACGCGTCACCGTCGCGTAGTCCGTTGGCGGCACCCTCACGAAGCAATCCAAACCGTGTGCCATGCCGGCGGTGGCCGCGATCTCTATGTCATAGGCGGTCAACCCTCCATGTTCGACGTCGATCCAGAACCCGTCGAAGTCACCCTGCATCCCGAGATATCGGACCATGTTGTGATGGAACATCCGGCCCACCGCGAACACCACCAATCGCTCGCCCCGCTGCAAGCGATGCTTCATGAGCTCATACATCTCGTCTCTCCTCGGCGCCTATGAGCCCACTCTAGAAATGGGGTGGGTCCGGTAGAATGTATAATGTAGCTTATGAAATCGATCTCTGGCCGCTGTTCGGGGCGATCGAAGTCTCCCGACCGCCACCGATTCTGACGAGGGAGCCCTACCCAATGCCGGTCATCGACATGCACGCCCACGTGACCCCCGAGCGGTACAAGACCGCCATCCGGTCCAAGGGAGAATGGCACGGGCTGGACAGGGTGCCCGGCGAGCTCGGTCGGGGAGGCTTTGACAAGTCCCTCCCGGAGCGACTGGAAGAGATGGACTCCCTCGGGGTGGACATGCAGCTGGTGACGCCGACCATCGGCTTCTATCAGTACGACAACGAGTTGAGTGTCACCAAGCTGATCGCCCGAGAGTGCAATCAGGAGATCGCAGAGATGGTGGAGGAACACCCCACGCGGTTCATGGGATTGGCCACCCTGCCGATGCAGGACATCCCGACCGCCATCGTCGAGCTGGAGAGAGTCGTCACCGAGATCGGTCTCAAGGGCGCCGTCATCAACGACCACGTCCTCGGTCGGACCTACGACGAGCCGGAGTTCCTCCCCTTCTTCAAGGCTGTCGAGGAGCTCGGTGCCCTCCTCTTCTTCCATCAGGGCGGAGGCACCTCGGTCGAGCAGAGGATCAAGCGCTACAAGCTGGGCAACGCAGTGGGCAATCTCACCGAGCGGGCCCTGGTTTTCGCGGCTCTGGTCTTCGGCGGGGTCCTCGACCGCTTTCCTGGCCTGAACTTGCTGCTCGCCCATGCCGGGGGATACACGCCCTATGGCATACCACGGATGGACAAAGTGGCCGGCGCCATGCCGGGAGACTTCGACGGCCAGATGAGACCTCCTTTCCCCGGGGATGACGGCTTTTCCCAGAGCCTGGTACCCAGCGAGTACCTGGGGCGTTTCTACTACGACTGCTGCACCTACAGCGGGCCGGTGCTGCGCTTCTTGATCGACACCGTGGGCATCGATCGGGTGGTCCTGGGCACCGACTACCCGGCCCCGATGGTCCTCCACGATGCGGTCAATTGGGTTCGTGGGTTGCCGGAGCTGACCGGCGACGAGCAGGAAGCAATCCTCGTCGACAACCCGACGCGGATCCTTGGCCCGTGACGAACGACGTGAACCGGCTCGGCTGGGGAGTCATCGGGATCGGCAACATAGTTCAGAGCACCATGGCGCCGGCAATGGTCGACGAACCAGAGTGCGACCTGGTTGCGGCGGTGAGCCGCGATGAGGGGCGCGCCACCGATTTCGCCGCCCGGTTCGGGGCTCGATACTCCTATACCGACTACGAGGCGATGCTGTCCAACCCCGAAGTCGAGGCGGTGTTCATCGCGACTCCCAATGCCCTACATGCAGACCAGGTGATCGCTGCCGCCCGGGCCGGCAAGCACGTTCTTTGTGACAAGCCTCTGGCGACAAACGTGCCCGACGCGGAGCGGGCAGTGGAGGCTTGCTCGTCGGCGGGGGTGAAGCTGGGGATCAACTTTCACAACCGCCATCTCCCATGGGTGCAGGACGTGAGACATCTGATCGCAGATCGGCTGATCGGCGAAGTCGAGGTGGTCCACTTGCAAGTCGGCTCCGGGCCCCGTCACTACGACAATTGGCGCGCCGACCCCGAGATCGCCGGTCTGGGATCGGTGCACAACGTCGGGGTTCACGGTCTCGACTTCCTCAGGGTGATCCTCGACTCCGACCCGATCGAAGTGATGGCCATGTTCGACCGGGGCCCCGAGACCGGCCAGGTCGAGATGCTCGCCCTGCTCCTGATTCGGTTCGGGAACGGTGCCATGATCCAGTACAACGCCAATGAGCGGCTACGGGACCCGCTGAACGACATAGTGATCTACGGCACCGCAGGCCGGATCGTGGGGCGGTCGTTCACCCGCTCCCGCAGCGACGGCGAGCTGGCGGTCCTCACCGACAGCGGGGAGACAATCACCCGTTATCCCGCCCCCGAGGCGCACCGTCTCTCCTTGGCCGCCTTCACCAGCGCCGTGCTCCGGGGCGACGAGCCGACTGCCTCCGGGCTCGACGGGCTGGCCAGCGCCCACGTCTGCGCGGCGATCGACCGATCGGCGCGGGAGGGCCGTTTGGTGCGGGTGGTTTACTGACATCCTCGTGTCCGATCCCATGGAGCTTTCCGAGCTGAAGACCGTCGACCAGGTGATCGATCGGGCCCGCGCCCTGGTCGAACCGGGCGCCCATCTCTGGGCTTCGACCGGCGCCGGGCAGGGCGTGACCACGGCCCGAAATCGAGCCGCCCTCGATCGGTTGGCCCTGGTCCCCCGGGTGATGCGGGACGTCACATCGGTCGACGTCTCGTCCAGCTTCCTGGGAATCCCACTCTCCATCCCGGTGATGCCGGCACCGGTGGGCGCGCTGGCGCTGTATCACCCGGATGACGCCCTGGCCGCGGCCACCGCGGCAGCGGACATCGGGACCACGGCCGTATGCGGAATCCTCTCCACCTCTTCGTGGGAGGAGGTGGCGGCCACCGCTCCCGACCGGCACCTGTTTCAGCTCTACGTCTTTGGAGATCGTGTCTGGATGGGGGAGATCGTGGAGCGCCTGGAGCACGCACGTTTCGCCGGGATTTGCGTCACGGTGGACAGTCCGGCGATTGGTCGCCGGGACCGGAGCCTGGAGGACACCTTCACCTGGACCGTTCCCACCGAAGGCTCACCCAGTCTGGCCCGGCATGGCATCGATCATTCGTTTCGCTCGAAGTTCACCTGGCCCGACCTGGAGTGGCTCTGCCAGCAGACAGATCTACCGGTGATCCTGAAAGGAGTGATGACTCCTTCCGACGCAATCGAGGCTGTGGCACGCGGGGTGTCCGGAATCTATGTGTCGAACCACGGAGGTCGGAGCGTCGATCACAGTCTGAGCACCATCGAGGTCCTGGCGGAGATCGTCGATGCGGTGTCCGACCAGGTCGACGTGGTGATCGACAGCGGTTTCACACGTGGGGCAGAGATATGCAAAGCCCTCGCCCTGGGGGCACGGGCGGTTGGGATCGGCCGGCTGCAGTGTTGGGGGCTGGCCGTTGGTGGCGCTCCAGGTTTGTTTCGGGTGCTCGAGATCCTCCGCGACGAGATCGCAAACACGATGGCCAACATCGGATGCCGCTCGCTCGATGAGATCACGCCTGACCACGTCCGGTGGTCGATACCTGCTGCCCCACTGTGACTCGTCACGAGTCGAGCCGGTCCTCCAGGTCGAAACGGGCTGCCAGTTCCCGCAACTGCCCCAACAGGACCTCTGACACCGGGATCCCCTCCTGTCGCTGATCCCGTGTCAGAGCGGCGGCCGTCTCACCAGGGAGGTGAACGCTGCCCGGACCTCCAGCGGCGCGTAGGGCACGCAGGTGGTGGTCCACCGCCGCTTTGAACTCGTCGGAGTCGCGAAACAGGTCGGGGCGCATCGCCAGGATGGCCTGACCCGTATTGGCTGCCTGGTCGGGAACCCCACGGTGGTCGATCACCTCAGCCCCGAATGCTGCGGCGTTGAGCACCCCGGCAAGAAGCCCGATCGCGATGTTGAGCCCCGAACCCTTGTACCCGCCGATCGGCATCAGGAACCCTTCGTCTGCCCGTTTCGGATCGAGAATCGGGTTGCCCGCCAGGTCCACCACCCAGCCCTCCGGCATCTCTTCGCCCCTCTGCGCGATCACCTTGATGGTGCCGTGAGATGTCACGGTGGTGGCGATGTCGAGCAGGAAGGGATCCTCCTCGCCGGTCGGGATCGCGATCGAGATCGGGTTGGTGCCGAGCAGACGCTCTACACCTCCCCACGGTGGCATCACATTGGCGCTCGCCACCGCGAAGTAGACCGCGATGAGATCGTGGCGAAGAGCCATCGAGGTGTAAACCCCGGCTGCACCGGCGTGATTGGAGTGAACCGTCCCCACCCATGCCAACCCGGACTCCGTCGCTTTGGTGATCGCCGTCTCCACGGCGCGGGTCATCACGACCTGGCCGAGGCCGTTGTCGCCGTCGACTAGCGCACTGACCGCGGACTCCCGTCGTAGGGTGATCGCGGGTCGAAGGTTGAAACCACCGGCCTCGATGCGGGGAACGTACTGGGGAACCCGGATCAACCCATGCCCGGTCCTGCCCCGGAGATCGGCTTCGAGAAGCCGACGGGCGGTTGTCTCGGCATGATCCGGGAGAACGTCCAACGCGACCAGGAGTTGGGCGACGAATCGCTCCAGACGCTCGAGGGGGAACCTCACGTGGCGAACTGTTCCACCGTCTCACCGGTGTCAGCAAATGTCCTGGTCACATCGGTGCTTCCGTACACCCAGAGGATCCTCATCACCGTCTCTCCGGTGTTGATGAATCTGTGCCACTCGCCAGGCGCGATCTGAGTGGTGTCAAAAGGCCGGGCGGGCACCTGCTCCCCGTTCAGCTCGGCCAGCCCTTCTCCTTCGATGACCGTGACCTGTTCGATCGTGTTGTGACTGTGGAGCCTGATGGCGGCACCGGACGGGAAACTGGTGATCCCCATGGTGAAGCTCTGGCCCTCGAGGGGAGTGGGCGTGAGCCTGATGCTCTCGATTCCGTCCCCCCGGGCTACCGGCTCCGCTTCGTCGAACCGGATCAGCTTTGCCATGTCACCGTCTCCCGCGCCTCACGCCATGAACCTACCGCCGTTGACCGAGACGGTCTGCCCGGTCATGAACCCGGCCTCGGGGCTTGCCAGGAACAACACCCAATGCGCAAGTTCCTCCGGTCGCTGATAGCGCCCGAGCGGGATTGCTTTCGCCGTCTCCTTCAGTTCGGCTTCGTCGCGAAGCTGCTCGATCCGCTCAGTCAGGACCGCGGAAGGGGCCAGCGCATTGACCGTGATCCCCTCCGAGGCCAACTCGGTTGCCATCGCCCTGGTCAGGGCATGGACTCCGGCCTTGGCTGCCACGTACGGCGGAGCCGTCCGCCACCCTGCGGTTTGGCCGGCGAGAGATCCCAGGTTGATGATGCGCCCGGTCCCGGATCGCCGGAGCAAGGGCAGCGCTGCCCGTGTCATCAGGAACACCGAGGTCAGATTGACGTCGAGGACGCGCCGCCACTCGTCGACGGTGGTGTCTTCGATGCCTCGGGCTACTCCAAACCCGCCTGCGTTGTTGACCAGCACGTCGATCCGGTCGGTGGCATCGCTTATCTTGCCGACGGTCGCGGCGACCTGCTGTTCGGAGGTCAGGTCGCACTCGATGAAGCTGGCGCCGTCGATCCCGGCGGCCGTTGCCGATCCTCGAACGGAATCGACATCGATCAGGAACACGGTGCCACCGGCCGCTGCGAACGCCGTCGCGCACGCTTTCCCGATGCCGACCGCCGCCCCGGTGACGACCACTACCCGGTCCTGGAAAGTCGGGCTCATGACCGGGCCAGATCGAACAGCTCGCCGGGAACCCCTTCATGAGCCCGAGCGATCGCGGGCGCCGAGACGTCGACGAAGGCGGCATGCTGCTCAGGGGTGAGATCCACAAACGCCACCCCGGCCGTTTCGAGCTTGACCCGGAGATCGGCCTCCATACGTTCCGCCGTCTTGCGTTGGACCTCGACCGCACTGCGGGCGGCCTTGCCCACAGTGGCTTGGAGGTCGGGAGGGAACGTCTCCCAGGTGGGCCGATGGGCAAAGAGACCGCGAGCGCCGTAGAGATGACCGGTCATGGTGACGTGCCCATGGACATGATCCACCCCGTAGGCGACGGTGTTGGCCAGAGGATTCTCCTGGGCGTCGACGTCGAGCCGGCTTATCAGTTGGATCCCGTGGCTCAGCTCGACTGCCACCGGAATCGCTCCCCAGCATCTGATCAACTCCTCGTGCACCACATTGGGTTGGAGCCGAACCGACATCCCCCTGCAATCCTCCGGCAAGTGGACCGGGCGAAGCCGGTTGGTCAGGTGCCGGAAGCCGTTGTCCCAGAAACCGAGGGCTTCGAAACCGGTGGATGCCCGCACCGCCACGGTCAGAGCCTCGCCCAGTGGCCCGTCCAACGCCCGATGAGCCATGGCCAAGTCGTCGAACAGGAACGGAGTCTCGAGCACGTTCAGCTCGGGAACTCTCCATCCGAGATAGCTGGAGGAGAAATAGCAGAGAAACATGTGACCCGACTCGACCAACTCGAAGAGATCGGTGTTCGGTCGACCCTCGTCCATGATGTTCCAGGTGACCTCCACCCCAACTTCGCCGTTGGTCTCACTCTCGACGACCCGACGAAACACCTCGAGTCCCTCTCCGTGAGCACTTTCTCTCGGCCCGTAGCCACCTACCCGGAGTCTTTGGGTGCTCATCGCCACAAACTAGGTCGTCGAATGGGAAGAGCCATGATCGATCGTATATGATGCAGGATCGTCCTGTCGAACGGGGTTAGGAGTATCGAGATGGCCCAGGAGCCTTGGAAAACTGACAACTGGTTCTCCAGCCCGTGGAACTACCTGCCCGAGGTGACCGAGGGATTCAACATCCCGGCACAGGTCCAGGTCCATGATGTGACCCTCCGCGACGGTGAGCAGCAGGCCGGTGTCGAGTTCAACGCCGACGACAAGGTGCGAATTGCAGTGGCCCTGGCCGAAGCTGGGATCCACCGTATCGAAGCAGGTCTTCCCGCGGTGTCGCCCGCCGACAAGCAGGCGATCGAACGGATGGTGGCCGAAGGTCTGCCCACCGAGATCTACGCCTTCAGCCGGTGCACCGTCCCCGATGTCGAACTGGCACTCGATTGTGGTGTGACCGGTGTCGTGATGGAGGTTCCCGCCAGCCATCACCTCATCGAGAAGGCCTATCGCTGGCCGGTGGAACGAGCTATCGAAGCGTCAGTCGAGGCAACCAGATATGCCCATGAGAACGGCCTCAAGGTGACCTTCTTTCCCATCGACGCGACTCGGGCCACGATGACCGAACTGCTCGACGACCTCGAGGCAGTCGCCACCGATGGTCACGTCGACAACATCGCATTGGTCGACACCTTCGGTGTCACCTCGCCCCATGCCATCCGTTATTACACACAGCGGGTTCGAGAACGGATCGATGTCCCGCTGGAAACCCACTTCCACATGGACTTCGGCATGGGTGTCGCCAACACTGCCCTGGCGGTGGCTGAGGGAGCCTCGGTCATCCACACCACAGTGAGCGGGATCGGCGAACGCGCCGGAAACGCCCCGACCGAGGAGACCGTCCTCGCCTTGCTCACCATGTACGGCATCGACACCGGGATCAAGACCGAGAAGTTCACCGAGATCGCCCGTTTGGTGGCCGAGCTCTCCGGGGTCACCCAACCGGCGAATCGACCGGTCACCGGGGACATGCTCTATAACGTCGAATCCGGGATCATCGCCACCTGGGTCAAGAACGTCGGCGACGAGTTGCTCGAGCCCTTCCCCTTCCGACCGGAGCTGGTGGGTCAAGCTCCTCCCAAGATCGTCCTTGGTAAGGGGTCCGGTCTGGACTCGATCGGGATCTGGCTCGGCAGGCATGGGATCCACGACGCCGAGACCAAAGAGATCGAGGCGATCCTCGCCGAGGTCAAAGGCCGCTCGCTGGCCAAGAAGGGCCTCCTCGACGACGACGAGTTCCTCGACATCGTCCGGGAAGTGATCCCGGATAAGGTCACTGACATCAGCTCCAGGGAGGGAAACGAGCAATGAGAGAAGCATTCTTCGGGTTGAGCACCGACTGGAAAGAGGGGATCAACTGGGCCAACGTGCGCGATTGGCGCCTGAAGCGTGCCCATGCGGAGATGGAGAAGGCCGGGCTTGGCGCCCTGCTGCTCTTCTACGACGAGAACATGAGATATGTCTCCTCGACCCTCACCCCGGGCTGGAACCGGCTCAAGCCAGGACTGCGCTACGTGGTGCTCCCCGCCGGCAAACCGCCCATCGTCTACGAGCAGGGTGACATCGGGCTCCACCTCGAAGTCCACAACCCGTGGATCCCCAAGGAGAACATCCGCCACTCCTACATTTGGATCAAGGGTGCCGTCGGCCCGGCTGCCGAGCAACAAGTCAACAAGTTCGTCAACTCTCTGCTCAACGACCTCGAGGACGCCGGAGTCAAAGACCAGCCGTTGGGCGTCGACTTCATCGACATCAACCTGCTTCGTGAGTTCGAGAAGCGCGGTATCAACTGGACCGACGGCATGACCCCGATGATGAACGCCAGAGCGATCAAGAGCCCGGACGAGATCAAGGCCTTCTCCATCGTCGGCGCCATCTGCGACTACGTGCATTACGAGCTCACCAACTACATCACCCCCGGCATGACCGAGAACGAGGTCGCCGCGTTTGGATTCGAGAAGCTCTATTCGATCCCCGGCATGGAGGACGTCGAGGATGTCATCGTGTCTTCGGGCCCCAATGCCTGGCCCAACTGGCGGAACTTCTCCGACCGGATGATTCGCCCTGGTGAGCTGGTGATAATCGACCTCGCCGCCCTCACCTGGAACGGGTTCAAGTCGTGCGTCTACCGGACATATTGCGTCGGTGGCAAGCCGACCGACGAGCATCAGAAGACCTACGACGCTGCCCACAAGTGGTTGTGGGATTCCATCGACATGGTGAAGCCCGGAGTCACCACCGCCGACGTGGCCGCCAAATGGCCTTCGGCGCAGGAAGCCTGGGGCTACGAGGAGGAAGACCAGGCGGCAGCCAACAACTGGGGCCATGGCCTGGGTCTGGCCCAATACGATCCGCCGGTGATCTCGCGCATCTGGTCCCTCGACTACCCGGTTGAGATCCAGACCGGGATGACATTCGCTCTCGAGACCCAGAACGGCAAGCTCCACGATCATGGAGTCCGTCTCGAGGAAATGCTCTACGTGACGGACACCGGCTACGAGATGGTCTCGACGTACAAGCAACACGAGATCATCTCGATCACCTGACCGTGTGACCCTCGACCTCGACTCCGAGGCAAGTCTCGACCCGGCGCGGGTCGGTTCCAAGGCGGCGTTGCTGGCCATGGGCCGCCGTGCCGGGCTCCCGGTGCTGCCCGGCCGGGTGGTCGAGACTTCCGCCTCCCGGCACCACATGGGCGTGGGGGCGGTCACCCTGGCCAGCCGCGGCTCTGGCGCCGCCAGGCTGGCGGTGATGTCCGAGCCCGTGGACGACGCCGACCGGTTGATCGCGTCGGCATCCGGCCTCGGCGAGCGTCTCGTCGTCCGCTCCTCGACAATCCTCGAGGCGTCGGGCCAGTGGTCTGGCGCGTTCGCCTCGTATCTGGACATAGAACCAGGTGAGCTGCCCAAGGCGGTTGTCGGTTGCTGGGCATCGGCGTTCACCGTTTCGAGCCTGGAGCGGCAGCAGATGGCAGACGTCGAGCCGGGTTCTTTCCCTATGGCCGTGCTCATCCAGAGAGAGCTGGGCCCGGTGGCCGGCGGTATCGCCCAGATCGAAGAGGACGGGTCGGTCGTGGTCCACGGAATCAAGGGGTCGCCGGCGCCTTTGCTCCAGGGATGGGCAAACGGCAGCCGGGCAAGTCGCGGTGAGGGCTGGCAAGGCGATGAGCTGATCGAGCTGATCGGAAGCAACGCACTCGACGAGATCGGCAGCCAGCTGGAGAGAGCGTGGGACTCGCTCGGAGTGAGCCGTTGTGAGTGGGTCATCGACGAGAGGGTTTGGATGGTTCAGTTGGGGATGCGTGACCAGGCCCCGAGCCCGATGGCGGCCTTGATCGAGATGAAAGACCCCGGACTGGTACCCGTGGCCCGAGTGGCGGCCCGAGCGCCGGGACGGCTCGGAGAGGAGTTGATCCTGCCCTGGGCCATCGCCGGCGATCTCCCCTGGCCGGCGTCGGCACGGGAAGGCCAATCACCGCTTTCCGCCGGGGAGGCGATCGAACTGCGTGATCGCCTTGTCTCCCAGGTCTGGGGTCTCCCGGCAGACCGGGCGATGGTCGCTGCGGGCCACTGCATCAGAGCCCTGCTCGGGCCGGACCCGGCCTCGGGTCTTCCGTTGCTCGCCGCCGTTGGCCGACCGGAGCCCGAATCTGCACTCCGGCTGCTCGCCCACGTCGAAAACTCGCTGCGCCCGAGCCACGCCACCCGTCTCGGCATCGGCCGCTGGGAACCATTCGTGGCCTCGGTCGCCCTGGCCTTCGGGACCCGATATCCCGGTACCCCGGCCTCACCCGGGATCGGTGCCGGGTTGCGGGCTCACATCGACCATCCTGACGCCATCGACCGCTTCCGAAGCCGCAGCATGGTCACCGCACCCCAACCGGTTCCCAATCTGGCGCCCCTGCTCTGGGACGCGGCCGGGTTGGTCACCGAGACCGGAAGCCCGGCCGCGCATCTGTTCGAGTCGGCCCGGGCCTTGGGGATCCCGGCGGTGTGCGGCATGGAGCTGACCGACGCAAACCAGATCGTGGCCGTTGACGGGAGCACCGGCGTGGTCGCCACTTTGAGCACGAATGGCGCCGACAGTGCCTGAGCAAATCGGGGTGATCGGTCTTGGTGTCATGGGCTCGGCGATGGCCCGCAATCTGCTGACGGCCGGGTTTCAGGTCGTCGGGTTCGACATCGACCCTCAGCAACGCTCCCGGTTCTTGGAGATGGGGGGCACGGAGGCGTCGAACGCCGGCGAAGTTGCCGCAGCAGCAGACTTGGTAGTCCTCTCCCTTCCCACCACTTCGGCACTGGCTGCCGTTGTCGCCGAGATCGGGGAGAGGGCGAGCCCAGGTCTTGTCTGCCTCGAGACAGGCACCTTCCCCCTCCAGGCGAAGCTCGATGCCCGCGATGCTCTGTCCAAGGCGAATGTCGACCTCCTCGACACACCTCTCTCCGGCACCGGGCTCCAGGCCGCCGACGCCACCCTGGTCGTCTTCGCCTCCGGCAGCCGCCAGGGCTGTGAGCAGGCCCGTCCGGTCTTCGACGTAATCGGTCGCTCGACTCACTATCTGGGTGAGTTTGGCAACGGTTCGAAGATGAAGTACATAGCCAATCTGCTGGTGACCGTCCATGGCCTGGCCGCGGCCGAGGCCCACGCGCTGGGCATCGCCGCGGGACTCGATCCCCCGTCGGTGCAGAAGGTCATGGAGGACGGGGTCGGCTCATCGAAGATCTTCGAGATCCGTGGTCCGATGATGGTCGCCGACGACTATCCAGCCGCGGCTCGTCTCGACATCCTCCTCAAGGACGCCGGGATCATCCAGGACTTCGCCAGGACTGTCGGCGCCCCCACCCCGCTGCTCGATGCGGCGCTTCCCGTGTATCGGGAGTCGAGCGAGGCTGGTCTCGGAGATCTCGATGCCGCGGCTCTCTGTCGTTACCTGGAAGCGCTGGCTGGGTTGAAGAGATGATCGGCCGGCCTCTTCGCCGTCTCGAGGATCCCCGCCTGGTGACCGGTCAGGGGCGATACGTCGACGACATTGCGGTCGAGGGCCTGCTCCATGCCGTTTTCGTGCGCAGCATCGAGGCCCACGCCACGATCGGAGCGATCTCGGTGGATTCCGCCGCGCTCGGTGACGCCCGGGTCTATACCGCCGCCGACCTGGGATTGACAGCGCCGATGCTCAACCAGAACCCGTCGCCCCTCATCACCCAGTCGATCCAGGCCCCACCCCTGGCCTTCGAAGAGGTCTGTTATGTCGGCCAGCCGATCGCGGTGGTGGTGGCCGACTCCGTGGCAGCTGCCATCGATGGCGCCGAGGCGGTCCAGGTCGACTATGACCCGCTTCCCGCGGTGGTGGACCACCACGTTGCTCTGGCTGCGGACTCTCCACCGGTGCATGCCGGCTCGACTTCGAACCTGGTGGCCACTCTGACCGCCGGTTACGGAGAGCTCGACGCGGCATTCGCCTCGGCTGATCGCACCGTGACCGTCGACATCGACCAGCACCGTGGGGCTGTCGCCTCGATGGAGGGACGGGCCGTGCTCGGCAGATGGGACGACGCCGAGTCAAGGCTCAACCTATGGAGCTCGACCCAGTCTCCCCATGGGGTAAAGGCCAACCTCGCCCCCTACCTGGGGCTCTCCCCCGACGAGGTGCGGGTCATCGCGCCCGATGTCGGTGGTGGGTTCGGTCCCAAAGCTGCCATCTACTCGGAGGAGTATGTGATCGCCGCCCTCGCCCGTCGTCTCGGGCGCCCGGTCAAGTGGACCGAGTTGAGACGAGAGCACTTCACCTCCACGATGCAACAGCGCGGCCAGAGCGGCCTGGTCGAGGCGGCACTGGATGACTCCGGCCGGATTCTGGGTCTCAGGTTCCGGCTGGTCCACGACTGCGGTGCCTATGTTCCCTATGGGGTGGTGGTGCCGATGACCACCCTCCGGCTTCTCTCCGGCCCCTACGTCGTCCCGGCGCTCGATGCCACCATCGAGGTCGTCTTCACCAACGCCACCCCGACCGGCGCTATTCGGGGAGCCGGGCGACCCAATGCGACTTTTGCCCTCGAGCGGCTGATGGATGCGATCGCCCGGGATCTCGATCTCGACCGTGCGGAGGTGAGACTCCGCAACTTCATCCAACCTGACGCCTTCCCTCACCAGGTGAGGATCACCGGCTCCGACGGCAGGCCGATCACCTACGACGGGGGCAACTATCCGGGCGCCCTGGAGACAGCCCTCGAGGCGGCGGATCTCGGCGGGTTCGAAGAGCGCAAGGCAAAGTCGAGCCGGGCCGGGCTGAAGCGCGGCTATGGAATCGCCTCCTACGTGGAGGACACCGGGTTGGGACCCTACGAGGGGGTTCGCATGGAGGTGCTGACGAATGGCGACGTTTTGGTCGAAACCGGCGCTGCCTCCCAGGGTCAAGGCCATGCGACCGTCTTCGCCCAGATCTGCGCAGGTCATCTCGGGGTGAGCCCGGACCGGGTCAGAGTCCATGGCGGCGACACCGGGCGCTACGGGCATGGGATCGGGACCGTTGCCAGTCGCACCGGCCAGACGGCGGCCTCTGTCGTCCATCTTGCCGCCGAGGAGTTGGCGGTGACGATCAAGGAACTGGCCGCGCAGCGGCTCGAAGCTGCCGCCGAGGACATAGTCCTGGTCGATGGCACGGCAATGGTGGTAGGGGCACCGGGGTCAGGGGTTCCCTTGGGTGAACTGGCATCGGCCCTTCAGCCCAAGCTCGGTGGGGCGCTTCCAGAGGGTCAGCAGAGACCCGGGCTTTCAGTGGAACGGGTGCTCCCATTCGCCGGGTTGGCGTACACCTTCGGGACCCATGTCGCCGAGATCGAGCTCGACCCCGAGACCGGCCACGTGAAGGTGGTCAACTACGTCGTGGTCCACGACTGCGGCACCCTGATCAACCCCATGATCGTCGACGGTCAAATCGATGGTGGGGTGGCCCACGGGCTGGGCAACGCGCTCATGGAGCATGTTCAGTTCAGCGAGAGCGGCCAACCGCTGACCACCTCGCTCATGGACTACCGGCTGATGACCGCGGTGGACATGCCGCCCCTGGTCAAGATCCACACCGAGACACCGTCGCCGACCAACCCGCTCGGCGCCAAAGGGGCCGGGGAAGGGGGAACCATCCCCGCCGCCGCCGCCGTTGTCTCCGCCATCGAGCATGCCCTGGCCGACCAAGCCGTGGTCGTGAACCATCATCCGGTGAGCGCGGAGTGGATATTTCGGGCGCTGGCGTCCTCCCCTGAGTGAGCCAGCGAGGCGCCGAGCCGTTCAAGGTCCGTTCACTCACCGCCGCGGTCTACGTTCCCAACCTTCTCTTCGCCATCGGCCAGGGAGCGGCCCTGCCCGTCATCGCCCTGCTCGCCCTCGACCTGGGCGCATCCCCCGCCGTGGCGGGAGCGATCGTCGCCCTGCGCGGGATCGGCACCCTGATCTTCGACGTGCCCTCGGGCATCCTGGTCGCACGGTTCGGTGATCGCCGGGCGATGACCTGGGCCACCGCAGCCCTCGGTGTCATCGCCGTAGCGGTAGGCATGCGGCCCTCGCTTCCCGTGTACGCAGGGTTGATCCTGGTCATGGGGTGTGTCTGGTCGGTCTGGGCCCTGGCCCGGCTCTCCTACGCCACCGAGTCGGCTCCGCTCCGGCACCGCGGCAGGGTGATGTCGATGATGGGCGGCACCATGCGTATCGGCCATTTTGTGGGGCCGCTGATGGGAGGTCTGGCGGTCGTCCCCTTCGGGTTGGCCGGCCCGTTCTTCGTCCAGGCCGCTCTGGCGGTGGCCGCCGCGCTCAGCCTGGTACTGGCCGCGGAGGGCCTGACCCCTCAACAACCGCCACGCTCGGCGCCGGTGTCGATGAGACAGATGGCCCGCGAGCACCGAGGCACGCTGGCGACGGCCGGCTTCGTGGCGGTCACCGTGCAAGTCCTGCGTAGCTCCCGCCAGGCGGTCGTTCCCCTGTGGGGCGACCAGATCGGGCTCAACGCCAGCCAGGTGTCCCTGATCTTCGGCGCCTCGTCGGCGATCGAGATGGTCCTGTTCTACCCGGTAGGGATGCTCATGGATCGTCGGGGTCGGAAGTGGGCGGTGATCCCCTGTCTCCTCCTGCTCTCGGCGAGTATTGGCCTGGTCCCGCTGACCACAGGGTTCACCGGCCTCCTCCTCGTCGGTCTGTTCCTGGGTTTCGCCAACGGTCTTGGCTCCGGGATCAACATGACTCTCGGCTCCGACCTCTCCCCCGCCCTGGGCCGGAGCCAGTTCCTCGGGTTGTGGCGAATGGTGACCGACCTGGGATCGGCGGGAGGGCCGCTCCTGGTCGCCGTCGTCACCTCCCTCGCCTCGTTGGGCGCGGCCCCGGTGGCGGTCGCCCTCATCGGCCTTGTCGGCACGGGGGTGATGTGGAAGGCGGTTCCCGAGACCCTGACCAGGGACCTCGAGTGATCCCCATATCCTCAGCGGCCGGCAAGCCAAGCAAGCCCACGCCCTTCAATCCTCCACGATGGCGACGGCACGAGTGGGGCCACCGTGGGCTCCGACCACCTTCAAGGGGAATCCGACAAAGGTGAACCTCTTCCCGACCACTTCGGTCAGCACCAGGTTCTCGTAGTGAGTCTTGTGCACCCGCCGGCACATCATGTGAACCGGGTAGGTGGTCGAAGTCGGGTTGTCGGGGGTTGGTGAATCCACGCCGAAGGTGGTGACTCCCCGGTCGATGATCCACTGACAGGCCGACTCCCCCAGCCCGGCGAAGTTGGTCAGGTACTCGTCGCTCCCGGCGTACTTGTCGAAGGTGCCGGTGTAGAAGAAACAGTGGTCACCTTGGTCCAACTCCAGCCCGGAATCGGCGAGAACGCTGTCCAGGTGATCGGCGGTGATGTCGGTCTTCTCCGGGAAGAGCGACACATCGAGACAGATCGCCGGCCCGTAGAAGAGACCGAGGTCCATCTGGTCGATCGTCTCGGCGTTCGGGTCCGGATCGAGATGGCTGAAGGAGTCGACATGGGTGGGGCCGTTGTCGTTGAGCATGAAACCCCAGGTCTGGAATGAGAACTCGCTGGTGAACCGGGGAGCGGTCTCCTCATGGGTGACGTGTTGGAAGGTCACGGTCTTCAGATGACCGGGGTAAACCTTCATGCCCTCGTAGATGGGCTGGGACAGATCGACCAGTCTCATGGATTCTCCTCGTGGTGCCTGGGTTCTGAGTCGGCCAGATGATCCTATAGAATGCACGACCGACAGGTCAGCTTCCCGCCGTGTCGGATCACCCGAACCGACTCGAGTGATTCCCCGGATGGTCACGCGGGCGAGGCCAAGGGAAGGGTGATCAGTTGAAGGAACGTCTGCGACGTTGGCGCCGCAATGCGGTGGTCGACGTGACACCACTGCGCCAGGTGCCCGGTTACCGGTGGCTCTTCGCCGGCATGTTCTTCGCTCAGGCCGGGCGCCAGCTCACGGTGGTCGCTGTTCCGTGGCAGGTCTTCGAGCTCACCGGGTCCACTTTGGCAGTGGGTCTGCTCGGTCTGGTTCAACTCGTGCCGCTGCTGGTTGTGTCATTGGTCGGCGGTGCACTTGCCGATGCAGTCAACCGACGCCGACTCCTCGTCGTTTCCCAGGTGGTGCTAGCCGGCACCGCCGCCGGGCTTCTCTGGAACTCCACCATGGAGACGCCGTTGATCTGGCCTCTTTTCGTCCTGACCGCGGTCAACGCCGGGATCTCGGCGATCGACTCACCGGCGCGTCAGGCCCTGGTCCCCGGTCTGGTGGGACGTGCGCTACTCCCCTCGGCCATGGCTCTGAACCAGACCCTGACCAATGTCGCCAAGGCAGCCCTGCCTGCCGTCGGCGGGATCCTCATCGCGAGAGCAGGCCTCTCCTTCAGCTATGGCCTCGAAGTGGTGCTGTTCCTGACCAGTGCCGCTCTCATCTACCGGGTCGCCGACCCTCCGGTTGAAGGGACCGTTCGCAGCTTCGGGCTCTCCTCGATCCTCGAGGGGCTCAGGTATCTGAAAGGCCGGAAGCTGATTCAGGGCACACTTCTCATCGACCTCAACGCGATGGTGTTCGGGATGCCCACCGCGTTGTTCCCGGCCATCGGAACCGAGGTCCTGGGCGGTGACGCCTCGACCGTCGGTCTGCTCTATGCGGCTCCGGGAATCGGCGCTCTGGTGGGCGCCCTGACCTCGGGATGGGTGGCCAGGGTTCGCCGTCAGGGCCGGGCGATCGTGCTGGCCGTGGTGGGGTGGGGATTGGCAATGGCCGTGTTCGGTCTGACCAGCTCGTTGACCCTCGCTTTGATCATGCTGGCCATAGCCGGCACCGCCGACGTGGTCTCGGCGATCTTCCGTGGCACCGTGTTCCAGCTCGCCGCACCCGACGCTCTCCGAGGACGTCTGTCGTCGATACACATGGCGGTGGTGGCGGGCGGCCCCAGGCTGGGCGATCTGGAGGCTGGTGTGGTCGCCGCCGTGACCTCGGTCAGGTTCTCCGTGGTGTCGGGGGGTCTGGCTTGTGTCGTGGGAGCACTGGCCATCGCCCGCTGGGCGCCCGAATTCGCCGGCTACCGATATCAACCCGACGACGCCGGCCCTACCGGCCCCGATCTGGCTGCACCGGCCGACACGTGAGACGGCCTACCCGATACCGGTCATGCTCGAGGTCATCGAGCTCAGTCGAGCCCGAAGAGCCGGGCCGCGTTGGCTCCGTGGATCGCAGCGCGATCGGCGTCAGTTATGCCATCGGTGGCTGCGATCAGCCCGAGAGGATCTGTTTCGCTCATGTCGAACGGGTAGTCGGTTCCCAGCATCACCCGCTCGACACCCACGACCTCGATCAAATGACGAAGGTAGAGCGGCTGAAACACCATGGTGTCGTAGTGCAATCGCTTCATGTACGTGCTCGGGGGGTGCTCTGGGATCTTGACCCGAGTCTCGGGGCGAACCTGCCAAACGTGGTCCGCCCGGGAGCTGTAGAACGGCAAATAGCCCCCGCCGTGGAGCAAGACCAGCTTGATCCCCGGATGCTCTTCGAAAAGACCGCTGAAGATCATCCTGGTGGCCGCGACCATCGTCTCCAGGGGGTTGCCGATGCAATTGGTCAGGAAGTAGTCGCCGAAGCGGAGACCCTCGGGGTAACCGCTCGGATGCAAGATCACCGGTACGCCCTTCGCCTCGACCGCGGCCCAAAACGGCCGGAAGCGTTGCTCGTCGAGATTGTGCCCGTCGACCGTGCCCCCGACCTGGAGGCCCTTGAAGCCAAGCTCGTCCACCGCCCGATCCATCTCGGCGATGGCCAGATCGATGTCCTGAAGCGGGACCGTTGCCCCCATCGCCACAAACCTCTCGGGGTTGGCGGCGACAGCCGATGCGAGGTTGTCGTTTTGGATCTGGGCCGACTCGGCCGCCAGCGGAGCCGGCGCCCAGTAGAAGTACTCCGAAACGAAAGTGGCGAGACCCTGAAGGTCGATCCCCATATGGTCCATGTGCTCGATCCGGGCCGCGGGGTTGGTGAGCGCCTCGTGGATGGAGGGGTACATCACCTTGTTGTGATCCTTGGAGTCCTGGCCCATGAAATAGTCGTAAGGCTCGTACTCAGGTCGTCGATGTGGCTCGACGAGGGCACGGCTGGCGGGCGTCGCCAAATGGCAATGGATATCGATCTTCTTCATGGTGACCACACTTGCTGGATGATGGGTTGCGGCACCATAACGCCTCCGGGTGGGGACGGATGGCTCACATGACAGGCCCGGTCAGAGACCTGATCTGGGAGGACGACGACCTAGCCGAGGACGGACGGAGACTGACCCGCCCCGCCATATATCTCTTGTTGGCAACGGTCGTCCTGGTGCTTGGCCTGAATTGGCCGATCATGGCCACCGCACTCGAGTCGATCACACCGATCTGGATGGGCGTGTTCAGAGTGGCCGGGGCGGCAGCCGTGGTGACCACGATCGGTGCGGTTCAGGGCAAGATGTCGGTTCCACCCCGGCGCGACCTCCCGATGATCATCTCGCTGGCGGTGTTCCGGCTGGCTGCGGTGTTCGTATTGGTCTTCACCGCACTCGAATTGGTGCCCCCCGGCAGGTCATCGGTTGTGGTGTGGACGACCAGTCTGTGGACCGTTCCGATCGCGGCTGTCTTCCTCGGAGAGCGGATGAGTGGCCGGCGTTGGGTGGGACTCGCCCTCGGCGTTGCCGGCGTGGTGGTGCTCTTCGAGCCCTGGGCGTTCGACTGGGAGGAGCCCGGTGTTGCTCTGGGGCATGCTCTCCTCATCCTCGCCGCCATCACCAATGCGGCCACTTCGGTTCACATCCGTGGCCATCGCTGGACCATCACGCCCCTCGAAGCGATCCCCTGGCAGCTATTGGGCGCTGCTGTGCCGCTGGTCGCTCTGGGTCTCATGGTCGACGGTCCGCCGGTGATCGACTGGACCCCGCAGTTGGTTTGGATCGTCCTCTATCAGGGCATGCTGGCCACGGGAATCGCCTTTTGGGCCCAGATCGTGATCCTGCGCAACTTCTCGGCGGTGTCGACCAACCTGACACTCATGGCGGTCCCGGTGGTCGGAGTGGTCTCTTCGGCCGTGTTGCTGGGCGAGGATGTCACCACCGCGCTCGGCATCGGACTGGTCCTGGTGATCGCGGGTGTCGCCCTCAACCTGCTCTCGGACAGCGCTACACCCGAGGAGATCCAACCCTCAGAGGTCGTCTGAGCCCGATTCTGTCTGGTCGGGAAGCTCGAATGCGTCGATCGAGGTTCGCAGGTGCTCGTCGAGGGCTTTCACCGCTGCCTCCACGTCCCTTTTCTCGAGAGCGTCGAGTATGTCGGCGTGGCCGTGGTTCGCTTCGTCGCGAAGTCCGGGCTTGTGCTTGAGCGAGGCACCGATGTACATCACCGACGCGTCCTGGAGATTCCTGATGATGGCGGCGAGACGAGCCGAGGCCGCCGTCTCGTAAACCGCGAGGTGAAACACCCGGTTGCGGTCGACCCAGTCCACCGAGTATGGCTCATCGACCATTCCCTGATGCAGCCGGCGGAGACGTTCGAGGAGGGCATCGGTCACCTTGGGGACCGCCTGTCGCATGGCGAGCGGCTCGAGGACGCGGCGGATCTCGTAGATGTCGTGCACGTCCTCGGCGCTCAGTTCGGACACGATGGCGCCACGGTGAGGATCAAACTGAACCAGGCCTTCGGTCGCCAGGTCACGGAGAGCCTCGCGCACCGGGGTGGTGCTCACGTCGAGCATCGCAGCCAGCTCCGCCTGCACCAGCCGGCTGCCACTAGTCAGCTCGCCGTTGAGGATCGCCCGACGCAACACCCCTCTGACGAACTCGTGGGCGGTCTGGCGCGTGGCCGAGAATCCCTCTTCCGGGGGTGAGATCCTCAGCTCTGGGCTTTGGTCCATTCTTGAATCCTACAAATCCAAATGGAGATTCACCGGTTCAAGTCTCTCGACAAGCCCGGGAAGGGGATGACGGCTCCGTGTTCTACCATCTGCCACCCTCGCTAGGAGTTACGTGAGAGCAGTTCGAGTAGTCGCCCCGGGCAGCATCGAGGTCACCGACGTGCCCGAGCCAGATGCTTCCGATTCGGTGATGGTCCGCACCGCTCAGGTCGGCATCTGCGGGACCGACACCAAGATCCTGGCGGGCAAGATCCCGGTCGACTATCCCAGGATCATGGGTCATGAGATGGTTGGCGAGATGGTGTCGGCGCCCGTCGCCTCTCCGTATCCGACCGGTACCCGGGTGTTGATCGATCCCGGTGTGTCCTGCGGCTGGTGCGACCTGTGTCTGGCCGGCCGATTCAACATCTGTCGCAACGGTGGGTTGATGGGAAGGGATGTCGATGGGGCGTTCACCGAATACGTCGTGGTGCCGCTCAACCGGCTGATCCCGGTCCCGTCGACCGTTTCGGACAAGGCGTCGGGCATGCTTCAGGTGTTGGGAACCTGCATCCACGCAGTAAAGCGGGTGACGCCTTTCCCCGGTCGGGTGGCGGCCGTTCTCGGGCTGGGAGTGGCTGGTCAGCTGATAACCCAGCTCCTCAAGCTCAGTGGGATGACGGTGGTCGGCATCACGAGATCCGAATGGAAGCGCGATCTTGCCGCGGAGTCGGGCGTCGATCACGTGACAGCCCCGGATCAGGCGTCAGCACTGCTGGCCGAGATCACCGAGGACCGGGGCCCGGACCTGGTGGTGGAGGCCGTAGGCACCGAAGCCACTCTCGGTCAGGCTATCGAGATGGCCGCCACCGGGGGCGAGGTGCTGGTCTATGGCACCATCACCGGAGGAGACCAGGGCCTCCCTTACTACCAGCTGTATCACAAGGAGCTCACCCTGCACAACCCACGTGCGGCCTTGATCGGTGACTACGCCGACGGGGTGGCACTTGCCGCCGACGGCTCGCTGATCCTCGAGCCCATCGTCACTCATGAGCTCGACCTCGAGGAGGCGGAAAAGGCCTTCGAATTGGTCCACGACCCCTCCTCGCTCAAGGTGTTGATGAGAGTCGGGTAGCCCCAAGCGCGACCATGTCCGTTCGCGGGGATCGGGGTTGGCTGGTGTAGGTCTGCCCGAGCGGGCTGGTGAGTTGGTAGATACCGGGTTGGGTCTGGATGATCGTCCAACCGTGGTGTCGGATGACGTGGTGGTGTCGGCATAGAGGACCGAGGTTGTCTTCTTCGGTTTGCCCGTGCTCTGCCCACGGTTGGTTGTGGTCGATGTCACAGTCGAGGGCGGGCATGCGACAGCCAGGGAAGACACAGGTCGGGGCCCGTGATTGCACGGTTCGCTTCTGCCTGGTTGTGGGCCTTCTCCGTGTAGTCCCCGTTGTCGACCAGATTCCCGTTCTCGTCAGTAACCGTGTAACGCCACTCGGAGTCTCGTTGTCCATCCACGGTCTGGCGGGCGATGTCGGAGATGATCGGTCGCCACCCGGGGATCTCTCCCGGCCTGTCGTCCAGTTCGAGAAGCGTGGTCAGGTCGACCTGGATGTCGACCACAGCCCGATCCGCTCCTGTCTGCTGGTCGTGTCCTCGAAGGAGGTCGAGGAACACATCGGCGCGAATCTGGTCGATGTTCCTCGGGTCGCCGGCCGACTTCAGCTGTTGGGCGATTCGGTTGATCTTTCGCATGGCCGTCTGAGTGTCGGTCGCCGAGAGTTGCAGACCGCTGAGATTGGCGGTGCCGTCCTCGTTTGCTTCGCTCACCACCCGTCTTTCCTCCAAACCCTGCTGGTAGCGCTCTCTGGCGTTGTCGGGGTCGACCCAGATCGCCAGCCGTCTGATCCGAGCCGCCAACAGACCAGTCGTCTGGGAAGGAGCCCGCTCCAGGGCAACCTCCACGACTTTGTCTCTTGTCTCAGAGTCCAGGTGGCTGGTCTGATCCACGATCACCCCTGCCCGGGGCAGGTCGATCAGCCCCGCCTGCAATATCTTCCACACCTGTGGATAGTCGGAGACGAGAGTGGAGGCGAAGTCCAGCCGACGTTCTGCGGCCCGACGGGTCAAATGCAGTGCGGCCTGGATCTCGGCAGCAGCAGCTTCATGAACCGCGTCTACTCGCAACTCAGGGGAGAGCGCCATGGCCTCGGCATCGAGCACAGCCACCATGTCCGCCATCAGTTCGGCGTCGATATGCGCTCGAAGTCTGGCCCGGGCCTTTAGCTACTCGACGCGGTCATGACTCGACAGCGCATACCGATCCAGCGCGGCCAACGCCCCCGCCAACTCAGAGCCGGGCGACATCCCCGCCAACCCGTCCACAGAGCTCTCTCTTACGAACATACGTTCGACCCTACCCACCGAGCCGGACAAATTACACCCATGTGATTAGATCAAATCCGGCCGACTCAGCGATGAGTTTCCCGTAGCGAACAGGTCGGTAAGGGGAAGGAAAGGACACATCATGCAACCGACAGCTGAAAAGAACCTGGATGGCTATGGAACGGCTCCGATCGACTGGAGGCGGGTCGATGCGGTGATCCGATCGGACATCACCCAGGCCCCGGATACCGGTGGGCCGAATCGCCACACCTCCTGGCTGGCGACGACGAATGCGGATGGAAGCCAGCACGTGATGCCTGTCGGCGCCCTCTGGGTGGAGGACGCCTACTACTTCACCTCAGGCCCCGGGACCGTCAAATCACGGAATGTCGTCAACGATCCGCGCTGTGTGATCACGATCGCCACACACGAGTTCGATCTCGTCATCGAGGGCGAGGCCGTCAAGGTGACCGACCAGGACGAACTGGAGCGGGTAGCTCGCGAATTCGGCGAGGGGGAATGGCATCCGGAAGTCCGGGACGGCGCCTTCTTCGCCGAGTTCAGCGCACCGAGTGCCGGACCACCTCCGTGGCACGTCTATCGGGTACACCCCAAGACGATCTACGCCCTGGGCACTACCGAGCCGTACGGCGCCACCCGCTGGGAGTTCTGAGCGTCACTCCCTTAGTTTCGCAAACGGCCCCAATCGCCGTTGGATGACGGTGGCCGCGATCAACGGCAGGACCACCACGAGAGCGAGACCCCACGCGTACTGCTGGGCGCGGGCGTAGCCCTCAGGCGATGAGCCCTCCATCACCCCGACGATGACCTGGGATACCGCCGTTCCGAGGACCGCCGCCCCGGCCGCTTGCCACAGGCGACCGGCCAATCTCGGCCAGATGAGCAAGCGATACACCGCGCCTAGGGCGAGGGCGGCGGTGAACCCACCGGAGTACGAGACGAAGGCAGGCTCCTGATAGCTGAATGCGATCCGTCCATTGGCGGGGGTGCACCATGTGATGTGGTCGACGGGAACACCCAGGGCCCGACCGGTGACCAGATGCCCCAGTTCGTGGATGTTGCACCCTCCTACACCGGCGATAACCAGCGATACCACGAAGACGACGACTGCAGCCACGATTCCGCCCTTAGACACCACGAGGACAACCTACGGCAACACTGGGAGCGGAAAGCGGCTCACACCACGCCGGAGGCCCGCAGGGCGGTGATCTCCTCCGCGGAATAGCCCAACTCCACCAACACGGCATCGGTGTCCGCCCCCAGCACCGGAGGCTCGAGGCGGATCGAGGCAGGGGTCCCAGACAGCTCGATGGGAAGACCGAGCATCCGGAGCGGCCCGGCCACAGAGTGCTCCATCTCCACCACCATCTCTCGCGCCGTCGTCTGCGCGCTGGAGAGGGCCTCGCCTACCCGGTTTATCGGGCCTGACGGGACGCCGACCCGATCGAAGATCGCGACCCACTCCTGCCGGATCCTGGTGAGGATCACTTCGGCCACCATCTCGTCGACCAAAGCCCGATGTCTCACCCTCTCCGGATTGGTGGCGAAACGTGAGTCCTCGGCCCACTCAGGGTGGCCGACCACGGTGGCCAATGTTGCGAACTGCCGGTCGTTGCCCACCGCCAACGCCAGGTCACCGTCGGCGGCCGGGTAAGTGCGATAGGGGACGATGTTGGGATGACCGTTCCCGTATCTCCCCGGCTCCTCACCTGAGACCAGGTGGTTGGCGGCGACGTTGGCCAGTATGTGAAGACCAGTGTCGTGGAGGTTCACCTCGCATCGTTGGCCGATGCCGGTGCGGCGGCGGGCCTCGAGAGCGGCGAGGATGGCGATGGCGGCCTGCATCCCGGTGCAGATGTCGACGATTGCCACCCCCAGCTTCATCGGAGACCCGTCCACCTCGCCCGTGATCGCCATCAAACCGGTCTCGGCCTGGAGGATGAAGTCGTAGCCGGGAAACTCTGTCTTTGGTCCCGTCGACCCGTACCCGGTGATCGAGCAGCGGATCATGCCCGGTGAGTTGGCCTCGAACCACTGGTCGTCGAAGCCCCATCGATCGAGGGCTCCCTGCTTGAAGTTCTCCACGAGCACATCGCCACCACGAATCATCCTTGCCAGCACTTCGCGACCTTCGGGCCGGGCCAGGTCGAGGGTCACGCTTCGCTTGTTGCGGTTGACACCGAGGAAGTAGGCGGAAAGCGGGCCGGCATAGGGCGGTCCCCAGTTCCTGGTGTCGTCTCCCTCACCCGGTCGCTCTACTTTGATCACATCGGCGCCGAGGTCCCCGAGAGTCTGGGTGCAGAGGGGGCCGG
>DASWKK010000241.1:0-5666 GCA_036396655.1 Acidimicrobiia bacterium | reverse complement strand
GGTTGCTTGGGGCTCGGTGGTGATGATCTCGTCTCCTCGTTAGCGGGCCTGTTCGGCCAACTGGTCGAAATATGTCTGGACGATCCCCCGCAGCGAGGGGGGGAGCTCGAGAGACGACAGGGTGTCTGCAGCTTCGCTGAGGTAGTCAGGCAGAACCTGGGCGTAGGGGACAATCGACTCTCCGCGCTGGGTCGGCGCCTCACCCCTCCCGATCACAGATCCTTCACCGCTACCACCATCGATCCCGACCTGGAGTTGATCGGAGATATTGCCTCGGTCGACTGGATCGAAGACGGTGCTCGTGTCGGGGTTGGTCCCGAAGTCGCCTTTCGGGCCGGACCCAACACTGCCCTGGCCCCCCTGACCCGATGCGTTGCCACTACCGGGAGCCACCCCCGAGATCTGACCCGATGGGCTTCCACCCTGACCGACCTGACTGCCCTGACCTCCCCCTTGTCCTTGGCCCTGCCCCTGCCCTTGCCCCTGGCCTTGGCCCTGTCCCTGTCCCTGCCCCTGCCCCTGACCCTGACCTTGGCCCTCGCCCTGGCCCTCGCCCGGTGTCTGTCCCTGACCGGTGACCCGGGCCCGGACTCCTTCCAGGGCGCGCATCGTCTCTGAGAGCGCCTGCTGCCCGCGGGCGACCCCGAGCCCACTTCGCTGACCGGCGGCCGCATTGCGCAACTCTTCTTGAGCCGCGGCCAGATTGCCTAGGGAGAGGGCGGCGGCGGCGGATGTGAGATCGCCCGCCAGACTCGGGTTGCCAGCAGCCTGTGATGAGGCAAGATCGTTGAGCCGATCCTCGAGAGCTCTCAGCTCGGGCTCGGAGAGCTCTTCGATCCCTTCGGCGAGCTCCTCGAACTGGGATGCGGCATCGAGGGCACCCGAAGTGAGAGGGCGAAGTGTCAGGTCCCGGGCCAGACCCTGGGTGGCGGCTTTTTGACTCAGGAACTTCGGATCGACATTGGCTTCCAATCGTTGGTCGCTTTCGTCAAGCGCCGCCAAAGCTTGCTCCAGGGTCTTGACCTCGCGTAATTCCTGAGCGAGTTGACGCAACTCCTCGGCGATCTCGGCGCCTCTCTCGACTTCGGCCGCTTCGACTGCGTCGGCGATGCGCTCGATCTCGTCGGCTTCGGCGGCCAATGCCTCCTGAACGCCTGCGGAGATGGCTGGGTCGGACCCGAGTGGCGGTAACAGCCCGATCACCAGCGCGGCGAGGGCCAGGAACGCGGTGTTGCGGAGCCGGTCTCGATAGGTGAGCATCCTGATCGCATCGCGCGGCCGGCTGGCGTCGACGATGCGGTCAGCCCTATTTTGTATCTGAGAGTGGAGCGGCTCGGACTCGTCGGAGAACTCGAGCGCAGTGGTCAACGTGTCGCGCGCCCCCAGGCCTCGTTCGGCCGAACGGGCGGCGTCCCAATCGGAGATACGAAAGACGGCGGCCCAGACGAGCACCAAGCCCAGCATGAGAGCGACGGCGGCAAGTGCCGGCAGGGTCAGGGCCTCGAGAGGGGTGAGCCACTCGACGAGGGCCACCACCGCCACCAACCCGGCGACGAACGGGGCGACGAATTGGAGAGTCGCCATCAGCCACGCCAAACGCATCCGGAGTCTGACCGCGTTCAGGAATCGTGTTCTTGGGTCCCTCAAGTGCCTGCCTCTTGTCGAAGTAGACGTCTCGATCAGACGTATGGTTCCCAATCGAAGACCATGTCACCGAATGGAGAGAGCACACTCTGGCACGATCCACGGGCAACGATGTGGGGGTTCTCACCTATGACGGTTCCAACCCCCGGCTCGGGTGACACGACTGTGCCCAGAATTCGCCCGACGACAGGTGAGCCTTGGCTCCTCCGGCGATAACCAGGTTCTGAGCCCGCTCAGCGAGTGAATACGAGCACGTCTTCTCGTTGCTCGACGCGGATCTTCCCAACGAGCTTCAGGTGCTCGAGGTGGGAGATGGTCTCGAGGAATGCGAGTCTTGCCTCGAGCGGGGTCAGGTTGGGACGGAATGACCTGAGCATCACCTCCCAGGCCGTCGAGTCACGATCGAGGATGACTTCGGTCATATCAAGCAGACGTCGGTCGTGGTGGAGGAGGATCTGCTTGGCCCGTTCATCGCCATTCTCCATCAGGGTCCCATGGGCCGGGTAGGTCACCTCGATATCCATCGCCAGCAGCCTCTGCAGTGAGACGAGGTAGTCGCCCAACGGGTCACCGAGGCCGTCGTCCCACATGATCACCGGTGAGATGCGGGGCAGGATGTGATCGCCTGAGAACAGGACGCCGGTCCTCGAGTCCCGGAGGCATATGTGCGCCGAGTCGTGACCGGGGGTGTGGATCACCTCGAGCCATCGGCCGTCTCCGATGTCGATCTGCCCCCCATCGCGCACCGTGTGGTCAGGTGGGTCGATCAACGGCATGTAGGAGGGGCGCTCGGCGAGGTCTGCAGAGACGGTGTCGAGAATGGTGTGGGGGACACCGTAGGTGCGACCGATGCGCAGGAGACGCTCGACATAACCCGGTGTGTCGTTGTATCGCTCCACCATCTTCTCGGCGTTCTCGTGCATCACCAATCGACACCCGAGCTCGCGGACTATGCGTGCCGACATCCCGACATGGTCGGGATGGAGGTGAGAGACGGCCAGGGTGTGGACGGCGGCCGATTCCAGTCCAAGTTGTTCGAAACCGTCGCGGATGGCGTCTCGTCCCGGTTCCCAGTCGGTCCCGCAATCGAGCAGCAGGAAGCCTCCATTGGCTTCGATCACATAGGTGTTGACCCAGGCGGGGCTCTTGAAAGGGAGTGGCGCCGGGATGAGATAGATCCCGTTCCCCAGCGACTGGGGTTGGGGAGTGGTCATCCGTGGTCGACTGTTTCCTTGATCCCGAAGGTGATGTCAACGGTCACGGTGAATGAGGTGGGAGCACCCGAATCGTCGACTTTGCCCCCGACCTCGACGATCCTGAAGCTTTGAATGTCCGAGATGGTGGCCGCGGCCCTGGCCAGGACAGTTCGCACTGCATCTTCGATCGAGTCACCGGCCTGACCGGAGAGCCGGATCGTCTTGGTGATTGATGACATTGGGATTCCTCCGCAGCGGAGGGTAGCCCTCTACAAAAGCCGGACGATCGCCGAGGCGACGTGGGTAGCCCCATCTCCCAACATGACCGTGTAGTGGTTGAGATTGCGCAGCTTCTCGACCGTGACATTGGGGTTTCTCGACACCGCTTCGTCCGTGGCTGTATCGGACATGAACCCGCCCGGCTCGTCCATCGTCCCGTGATCGACCACCAGGAGTTGGGTGGGCACGATCAGTTCGTACACCGCTTTGATGGACTGCTCGTCGAAGAGGAAGTCGTTGGCACCGTCGATGATCGACTGGTCGTTGACACGGGTTCGATAAGTCCCCCCCTTCACCTGGTGCACGTCGTAGGCAAAGACGGTGTCGAGGTGTGAGCCCCAACGACCAACCAGGGCGGGGTGACCTCTCCAGAAGTCGAGGTAGGACTCTTCGGACTCGAAGTTCAATCCCAGCCGTTCCAGCGAAGCTCCGAGCACCTCGTCGAGGACGGCGTTGGGCTCCAGGTCGGGGTTGAAGTCGACCCGCAAACCGCCATCGGCCAGGACGATCCCTTTCACCCGTCGGTGACGGGTGCTGCCGTAAACGGTCGCCAGCCACGCTCCCATCGAGTACCCGGCCACGGTCGCCGCTGGAACCTCGAAATGATTGAGGCAAGCCGAGAGGTCGGGTGCCATCGAAGAAAGGTCATAGGGCCCGGGATGCTCCCAGCTCTGCCCGCGACCCCGGAGGTCGGGCGCGATTACACCCACCTCCTCGGGCAGTCGTGAAATGACCGGCGACCACCACCTGGAGGTGCCGGTCAGACCATGAATGAGCAGGACCGTTGGTTTGCCCGGCAACGCCGGTCGGAACCAAACCGATATCCTCCCATGGTCCACAGGCACCGAAATGTCGTGCACCGGCTAAACCTATCGGATTCCCCGACCAAAGGGGCTCGAGCCGAAGCTTGGTTAGGGTCCAAGTGATGCGACGGGTGATCCTGGGCGTTGCGATGGTGCTGTCGGTCGGTTGCTCGCCAGGTGACGTGGTGGTATTGCCCACCGTGGTCACCACGACGGAGCCGCCAACCACGGTGCCCGCGTCGACGACCACGACTCTGGCAACGACCACCACGACCGAAGCGACGACCACTACCACCAATCCGTATGCCAGACCCGACTGGCTGGGCACCAGGCTGTTGCCGTTGCGACCCGACGAGTTCGGTGAAGTGCAACCCACCCCGCCCGAGCTCCAGGACCGGCAACTGGAGACACGCGACCTGCTACCTCCGCCCACCGACGACGAGTTCCACTGGACCATCGACGAGATACCACCCGAGGTGCTGGCTCGCTCCAGCTGGTTGCCGGAGTGCCCGGTCACCCTCGATGAGTTGTCCTATCTGACCATGAGCCATTACGGGTTCGACCGCCGGTTCCACACCGGGGAGATGATCGTCAACGCTTCTGTCGCCGAGGATGTGGTCGAAGTGTTCCGCCGGCTTCACGAGGCGCGCTTTCCCGTCGAGCAGATGAGGGTCATCACAAAGGAGGAGATCGATGCTCATCCCACCGGAGACTGGAACGACACCACATCCTTCGTATGCCGGCCGGCGGTGGGGTCGTCGTCATGGTCACAACATGCCTTTGGCACCGGGATCGACATCAATCCGTTCCACAACCCTTATCTCAAAGACGACCTGGTGTTGCCCGAGCTGGCTTCTGCTTACACCGACCGCGACGACGTCCGGATCGGGATGATCGTGCCGGGCGACGTGGCCACCGAGGCGTTCGCCGAGATCGGGTGGGGCTGGGGTGGCAATTGGAGCTCGCTGAAAGACTGGATGCACTTCTCGCTCAGCGGACGATAGGAACTGGGGCGCCCCCGCCCATTCGGATGTGATGAGGGGACCATCGGCTCTATCGATCCTCACGTCGAGACCCCAAGATGATGTTGAAGAGATTGGAGGTATTGAGTGGTTGTTGCCCACCGCGGCCGGAACCGGCTCCTCCCGGGGACAGGTCTCGGTCGATGGTCCGTGGGTCTGTTCGCTCTGCACCTGGTGTCATTGCTCATCTTCATGGTTATCGCGATGAGGGGTGCAGGGACCTGGGACGAGGGGATCTTTGAGGATCTGGTCCTGGGGATTCCGTTGGTGGCCACCATGCTGAGCGCCCTTTCGACGCTGATCGTCGGCGTCGTCGCCATCCGTCGTAACGAACGGGCACTGGCGGTGGTCTTTGCCACCGTCCTGGCCGGGATGGCGACCATGTTCTTTGTCGGAGAGCTGCTTTCCGTGATCGGGGTATTGCCCTCTCACTGAGGCCGGGAGTCGAGCGAGTCAGTCTGCATCATATCGAACATATGTTCGATATGATGAGGTGGGTGAGCGGGTACGCCGAACTGCACTGCCATACCAATTTCTCCTTTCTCGACGGGGCGTCCCATCCCGAGGACCTGGTGGAGCGAGCCATCGATCTTGGCTACGAAGCCCTGGCGGTCACCGATCACGACGGGTTCTACGGGGTATCCCGGTTCTGGCAGGCGGCGAAGGAGACCGGGTTGCCTGCCATCTACGGAGTGGAGATCGGGCTCGAGGTCGAGCCGGCC
>DASWKK010000240.1:0-11247 GCA_036396655.1 Acidimicrobiia bacterium | reverse complement strand
GACGGTTGTCTCGCTCGGCACGAGCATCATCGGCGATATAGCCGGCTTTGCAGCAGCAACCTATCTGCGTGGTGTGGATCTTGTTCATTGCCCGACGAATCTGATCGCCATGGTCGACACCAGCGTGGGAGGCAAAGTCGGCCTGGACGTCCCGCAGGGAAGAAATCTCCTTGGGCTCTACAAACAGCCCAAAGCGGTCCTTGCCGATGTCGGGACCTTGCAGACCCTTCCTCCGAGAGACTTCGCATCCGGACTGGCCGAGGTCGTGAAACACGGCTTGATATCCAGCAGCTCCCTCCTGGGACGGATCGAGTCCACCTCGTGGACAACCAACCTGCTCCCCGGCATGCTCGCCGATCTCCAATCTCTCGTCGCCCAAGCAATTCAGATCAAAATCGCGATCGTCCAGGCTGACCCGTTCGAGGAGAAGGGTCAGAGGACTTTCCTCAACCTCGGCCATACTTTTGGATACGGAATCGAGTACGCGTCGAATGGAGAGATAAACCACGGCGAAGCTGTCGCCATGGGCTTGGTGGCGGCAACTCGGCTGTCTCACCGGAAGGGGCATGCCAGCGCGGACCTGGTCGATCGGGTCGAGGCCCTGGTCGGCCACATCGGTTTGAATGCGATGGTCCCAGCATCGATAGAGGCGCGAGATGTCCTCGAAGGAATGAGGCACGACAAGAAGAGACGTCACTCGCGTCTACGGTTCGTCTTGTTGAAGGACGTCGGTGAGCCCATCATTTCAGACGATGTAGAAGACTCCGAAGTCCTCGAGGTGCTCGAAGGTATGCGGGAATCGAGTGAGCAAGCCGGGGTTGCAGCTCTAGGCCTTCCTTAGACGCCGGAGCACTCCTTGTCTGATTACCCAAGCCCGTCCCAGTTCACGACGGCTGCCGAGTTCTCGAGCTATCTGAGCAGTGCCGGCATCGATATCCCGTTCGACGGTGCGGTCGATACGGACGGTAATTCGCCCCTTGCCCAGCCTGTCTCGAGAGGCAGGTTCGAGATCGGCAATCGATGGGCAATCCTCCCGTTGGAGGGTTCGGACAGCGACGTCGACGGCAATCCCACGGACCGTTCGATCGGGCGCTGGGATGCATTTGGGCGCAGTGGCGCCAAGTTGATCTGGGGTGAGTCGGCCGCGGTTCGGAATGACGGACGAAGCTCACCGGCACAGCTGCTCATCGCTCCTGCCACCACCGGCGGTCTGCGCCGACTCCGCGAAGCAGCCGTTTCCGCCCACCGCGAGGAGTTCGGGGACGCCGAGGACCTCAAGCTGGGCCTCCAACTGACACATTCAGGGCGGCTGAGTCACCCTCCACCGTCAGGGGAACATGCTCCGGTCACGGTCAGACGTCACCCGCACCTCGACCCCACGCTCGGCCCTCCGTCCGATCAGCCGCTCCTCACCGATGGCCAGCTCTACGAGCTCATAGACGACTACGTGACTGCGGCTGAGGTCGTTGCGGAGGCCGGGTTCGACTTCGTCGACCTCAAAGCGTGTCACGGGTCCTTGGGACACGAACTGCTCGGCGCCTTCGAGAGACCTGGGGAGTTCGGGGGGTCGTTCGACAATCGAACCCGTTTTCTGAGGACGATCGTCGATCGGGTGCGGTCCGGTTCCCTCGGCCTCAAGCTGGGGTTGAGGCTCAGCGCCTTTGACACCGTCATACACACTGCCGGTGAAGACGGTGTCGGGCGCCCTATCACGTCAGAGCCGGCCCGCTATTGGTTCGGGACCGATGAGTTCGGGCTCGAGATCGACCTGAGCGAGCCGATCAGGCTTCTGACCATCATGAGGGACGTGGGGGTCGATCTCATTTGTGTCACCGGGTCTTCACCGTACAACTCGTGGCATCTTCAGAGACCGGCGCTAAAGGCCAAGCCGGGGGAATACACGACACCGGAGAACCCCTTGGTGGGTGTGGCGAGACATATTGGCGTCACCAGGCGATTGCGCGAGTCAGTTCCCGGGATCACGACCGTCGGCTCGGGCTACAGCTATCTCCAACGGTGGCTCCCCAACGTGGCACAGGCTGCGGTGCGGACCGGGATGACCGATCTGGTTGGCATCGCGCGAATGCATCTCGCCTATCCGCGATTCATCTCGGACGTCTTGGACGGGAGGCCCCTCGAGACCGACACGATCGAAAAGGCCTTCTGAATCTAGGTCTGTTCGTGGCCGAGGTGACGCAGCAGGGCCTCCAACGCCACGAAGTAGCTGTGGCGTCCGAAACCGGCGACGACACCCACGCATACCGGCAATAGCACCGACTCTTTCCTGAATGGCTCGCGGGCGTGAACGTTCGACAGGTGGGTCTCGACAACCGGTAGGGACACGCCTGCGATCGCGTCCCGGATGGCGATGCTGTAGTGGGTGTACGCACCGGCGTTGAGGATGATTCCGTCGACCGTCTCTCGGGCATCGTGGATGGCCGAGACCAACTCACCCTCGGAATTGGACTGGAAGTCGCTCAACTTCACGTCGCGCTCAGAGGCAAAGGATCGGAGCTCGGTGACGATGTCAGCGAGGGTCTCATGCCCGTAGACCTCCGGCTCTCGAAGTCCGAGAAGATTGAGGTTGGGACCGTTGATGAGGAGGACCCTGGTCATCTCACCGAACCGAGCCGGCAGGTTCGGCATCTATTCCGTCGAAGAAGGTCTCGGCCGCTTCCCGGACCAACCCGGCATACCTCTCCATACCTAGCTCCTGGCGTCTTACGTCGTTGGGCACCTCCAGAGCATACGGCACTCGGGGCATGGTCTCGACGATGGGCCGGAGGTCGAGGTTGGCCTGTCCTGGTGGTTCCCGGTCCGACCGTGCCACCCTGATGAACTCCTGATCGCTGATCGACCAGACATCACGTGCGTCGCAGAGCTGAATGAAGTTGACGAGCTTCTCAGGAAGGTCCGCCAGCTGTGTGAGCGACGAACTCGAACGTGCGAAGTGGAGCGTGTCGACCAAGATCGCTCCGTTAGGTGAACCCGCCTGAGTCACGATCTCCACGGCAGCCGCCAAGTCTTTGGTGGGGGTCCAGGGGATGAATTCCAGGTCGATTGTCATCCCACTTTGAGCGCCCAGGTCGCAGATCTCCTGGAATGTCTCCACCGCTTTGCCGATGTCGGGCTCCGGTATCTGCGTGATTATGTGGCGAGCACCCAGCTCTTCGGCAACCGCGACGAAGTCCCGCCAATCGGCAGTCTTTGTGCCTGGATCGGTCCTGATCAGCTCGACATCCAGGACCGAGATTCCGTATTCGTCGAGTGCCTTGACGACGTCGGCCACCAACGCCGGGTCTGTTGTGAAGGGGAATGTGGGCTCGTTTTCGGTCACGGGTGCAAGACGGAGACTGACGAAGTCGTAGTCGGTCTCAGCCGCGATCTGGACCATCCGGCGAGGAGGGGAACCGAAAACGGTCAGGTATGCCAGGGAGAATTGGCGTGGCCCGTCCTCCGTCACGGCGTGGCCGCACCGTAGAACTCCCCGAACAGCTCCTGCTCAGAAGGGCGGTCTTCAGGAGTCGGCCTGCTGACCCACGTCACGTTCAGGAAGTGCTTGAGACCGATGTTCTCGTTGGTGACGTTTCCCCCCCAGATGCCGCACCCGAGGCTCGAGGTCATAGGCATTCCGTTGGTGAAGGAGCCCGCATTCGCTTTCGACTGGGGTTGTCTGACCATCATCCGGCTGACCGGAGCTACCCGGGCGAGAGCGTCGATGTGCTCATCGTCGAACGAGTAAATGCCACACGAGTGCCCGGCGCCTCCGACCTGGTAGATCTGTCGGACCTTCTCGAGTGCTTGGTCGAACCCGTGATAGCTGTAGACGGCGAGCAGGGTGGTCAACTTCTCGCCGGAGAACCGATGATCGCGGCCGATGCCTTCCTGTTCCACGATCAGGAACTTCGTGTCCGAAGGAACCTCGAACCCGGCGAGCTCTGCGAGCTTCGGAGCGGGCTGGGCGATGGTCGCGATGGTGCGGGCGCCGTTCTCATCCCACATCACACGCTCGAGCATCGCCTTCTCCTCAGCGTTGGCGAGGTAGCCGCCTTCGATCTCCAGTCGCTCTACCAGCTCGTCGTAGATGCGATGGTCGATCAACACATTCCCATCGGATGAGCAGCCCGATCCGAAGTCGGAGGTCTTCGAGATCCTCGTGTTGCGCGCCGCGTCTTCTATGTCGGCGGTCTCGTCGATGACGACCGTGGAGTTGCCGGCGCCTACGCCGAATGCCGGCTTGCCCGAGCTGTATGCCGCCTTCACCATGGCGGGGCCGCCGGTGGCGAGGGTCATATCGCAGATAGCCATCAATTCCTGGGCCATGGGGATCGATGGCTCTTGCAGGCATTGCAGGAGGTCGGCCGGGGCGCCCTCACGCTCCAGAACGTCTCTCATGATTCGGACTACCTCATAGGAGGTCTTCTTGGTCCGTGGGTGCGGCGAGAAGATGACCGCGTCACGCGCCTTTATCGCATTGATGGCGGTCCCTGGTGGTGTCAGCACCGGGTTGGTCATCGGCACCAGTGATGCGATCACGCCGGCCGGCTTGGCGTATTTGATGAGACCGCGGGCGTGATCTTCCTCGATGACCCCGACGCTGGGTTGACGCAGTGCGTCCCGCAGGATCCCATGGATCTTGAAACGCTTGCTCGCTCGTCCCTCACGATCGCCCGCACCGCTCTCATCCACACCCATCTGGGCGAGCCGGGTGAAAGTGGCCTCGTTGCCTAGGGCCCAGCCGAGAGCCTGCGCCAGCCGGTCGACGCGAGCCTGGTCGTAGTCGGCGACCTGGGCCATCGCTGCCCGGGCTCGCTCGAGCATCTCCCGGGCCAACTCCTTCTCTTTGGGGGTTATCTCGCGGGCCATGGGTCTGGCTGCTCTCAATCAGTCGCTTCGTGGGATACGGCGGCGTCGGGGGAGTAGATGTCGAGGATGTTCCAGTGGCCGGTGGTCGGAGTCGGGTTGTTCTTCATCGGGACGTCGATGACGACAGGGCCGTCCGTCTTCAGCGCCTTCTGCAGGATCGGCAAGAACTGGTCCGCCGCCTCGACGTGGAAGCCGTCGGCGCCATAGGCCCGGGCGATGGCCGCGTAGTCCGGCAGGGCTTCCCCGGGTTTGCCCGGGAAGGTGGTCCCGTAGGTGGTGTCGAAATGAGCCTTCTCCAGCCCGGCGATGGTGCCGTAGGCGTTGTTGTTCATCACCACCCAGACAATGTCGAGCTCCAGTTCCACGGCCGTTGCCAGCATCGCCGGGTTTTGCCCGAACCCGCCGTCGCCCACCAGGCACACGACCACCCGATCCGGAGCAGCCAGCTTGGCGCCGATCGCACCCGGCGGGCCGAATCCCATGGTGGCGAATCCTCCCGGTGTCAGGAACGTGCCGGGCTCGCGAATGGGGAATTGCTGACCCACGCCGTTCTTGTTCCAGCCGACATCGGTGACCAGATATGCGTCGTCGGGGAGCGCGGTTCGGCAATCGGCGAGGATGCGCTCGGGCATCATCGGCCAGGCGTCGCTGGTGGCCATTGGCGTGTTCGATTCGACGAACGCGGATCTGAACTCGGCGATCTCGCCGGCGAGCTGCGCGGAGTCGAAACCGTCCGGGTAAAGCTCTCGGGCGACATCCACGAGCACCCGAAGCGCAGCTTTTGCGTCAGCCACGGCGCCGATCTCGGTGGGGAAGTTTCGCCCGATCTCGCTCGGGTCGATGTCGATGTGCAGCAAGCGCGTCGGCGGGATGTCGAAGGTGTAGCCGCGATACCACGAGCTGCTGTCCGCCTCTTTGAATCGGGTTCCGATGCCCAGGATCACGTCGGCGCCCATGGTCTTCTGGTTGACCAATGATGTGCCCCAGAACCCGGTCATGCCCAGGACGAGGGGATGGTCGTCTGAGAGGGCGCCCTTGCCCATGAGGCTGTGGGCCACAGGCACTCCCATGTGATCGACGAAGGCTGCCAGCTCCTCGCTTGCCCGGGACAGCAGGATTCCGCCTCCTACGTAGAGCATCGGCTGGGCAGCCCCGGCGAGGGCCTCGACGATCTCGACCGCGGTGTCTCGGTCGAGCGCGGGACGTCTGATGCCGCGGTCGTTCCCCGTCCACTTCTGGAACAACTCGGACTCGACTCTCGTGGAGAAGATGTTCATCGGGACATCGACGAGAACCGGGCCGGGCTGGCCCGACTCGGCGAGAGCGAATGCCTTTTCGATTGTCTCGGGGAACAACTCGGGAGTTTCGACTCTCCAAGCCCGTTTCACGAAGGGGCGGTAGATCTCGTATTGGGCACCATCGGAATGCAGGTTGACTTCCTGATGAGGGTGCTTTCCGAAATAGAACGAAGGAACGTCGCCCGATATCACCACCATGGGGATGCAATCGAGGGAGGCGTTGGCAACACCGGTAGCGGCGTTGGTGAGGCCCGGGCTGAGATGGGTGAGCAGGACGCTTGCCCTACCGGTCACCCGGGCGTAGGCATCCGCCGCATGGCTGGCTACCTGTTCGTGGCGGACGTTCACGAACTCTATCGGGCTGTCTTCCAGCGCAGCGAGGACTGCGATGTTGGTGTGGCCGCACAGGCCGAAGATGTGATCGACACCGCGGTCCTCCAGATAGTCGACCAGATGCTCCGCGACTGTTCGCATTCACTTCTCCTCGGTCAGGTGCCGCGTCGGCGGCTCGATGTAGACACGGTTGGTCGAGTCGATGGCCCGTATCGCCGGCATGCTCAGCCCCTCGACTGTCTGACCCCGAACGCCGATGAGGCTCGACTCGAACAAGGCGTCGTATGCGTCGTAGCCCAGGCTCAGGGCTGGCACCCCCGGGGCCTTCATTCATCCGCCTCCTGCGATTCGAGGTCGGGTACCTCGACCCCGTCGTACTGGGCGGCGGTCGGGTCGATGGTGCGCATTGGACGTTCGCGGGCCTGCTCCTCGACGTAGTGAGCCGCCAGCCCGAAGCTCCTGGCGATGGCGAACAGGAAATCGCCGTATGCAGGGTCGAGACGAAGCGCCGTGAGCGCCACCGCAAGCGCTCCGTCGATGTTGACAGGCACCGGGTTGCCCGAGTGCCGGCTCACGCTGGTCGCCAAGGCCCGCACCGCGGAGTCGCACCTGCCTTCGGACAGCGGTGCTGCAACCTCCAACAGCCGCTCTGCGCGGAGGTCGTGGGTGTGCCAGCGGTGCCCGATGCCGGGAAGGCGCCGACCGGCGGCACGTTCGGTGTTGAACACCTCGTCTGCCCAGGCCTCCAGGTCACCGTTGGCCGGCGCGCTGGCCAGGATCCGCATAGCACGGCTGACCACCGCGCCGTGGAGATCGCTGAAGGCGAGGATGCCACCGGCCAGCCCGCTCATCGGGGCAGCTCGGGTCGAAGCGATGGTGCGGGTGACGAGCGCCGAGGGTGAAAGCGGGCCGTGATCGATAGCCGCGACCAGGCAGGCCCCCAACAGATCCGCCTCCTCCTGAGTCGCCGAATCGCCACGCCAGAGCAGCAGCAGCATCGCCGGAAAGGACTCCCGTCCGATGGCTTCATCGAGTGCCATGCCACGAACGAAGACGCGTTCGTCGGTAGTTGTGGTGATGGCCGTCGGCCAGGCTGTCGCCTTGTGTGCTTGTCCGGTGGGCGATCCCTGATGAGCACCCAGGTCGTTTCGGCGAGTCATTGCACCACCTGTTGGATGCTCTCGCTGTCCAGAGGTCTGTGTGTCGTAGTCATCGGTGTGTTAGCCCGGTGCAATGGTGGCTGTTCCATATATTGGACCTCAGGCCCGCTATGAGGAACGTTAGGTTCAGCGTATCCGAGGTGTCAAGTCTGTTCGCGGGCATCTCAGCCACTCTTCAGGAGAGCACCGATCTCGGCGGCGCAGTCCTCGAGCGGCCGGCGCAGCTCGGCGAAACGCCCCTCGCCGAGACGCGTGGTGGGCGCAGAGATGCAGAGCGCGGCAACGACGCGGTCCCTGGCATCGACAATCGCCGTGGCCGCGGCTGAGACACCTTCCTCACGTTCGCCCACCGATGTCGCCCATCGTTGGGTGCGAATCTGTTCGAGGTGCTCCTCCAGCATGGTGCCAGGGGCATTGGGCAAGCTGGGTGCGTCCTCTCGCGCACGACCGAGCTCGAGCTCCTGGACCTGACGATCGGCAAAAGCCAGCAACAGCTTGCCGGCTGCACCCACCCGAAGAGGAAGGGGTCGGCCCAGCTGGATGAAGGGCCGGAGAACCTGCCGACCTTCGACGGCCGCGATGCAGATCCGGGTGTCGTGTTCGCGGACATAGAGGTGGACGCTTTCCTCCAGATGGTCGCGCAGGCGACGCATTGGCTGTTCTGCCACCACGCGAAGGTCGAACGTGTCGGCCGCGGCTTCACCCCAATAGAGCAGACGCGGGCCCAGGGAATAGCGACCGTCCTCGGTACGACGCACGATCCCCAGAGCCGCCAGTTCGTTGAGGAGCCGATGGGTCGACGACTTCGGCATGTCCAGGGCTGAACGGACGTAGCCGAGCGTGACCGGTTCGCCGGCTTGGCCGAGGCAGTCGATGAGCTCACTTGCCTTCTCGAGGACCGACATCTCAGCGAGCCCCGCTCACAGCCCGATCAACTGCGGAAGCCACAGTGTGAGGGCGGGCACATAAGTGATCAGCAAAAGGACGATGATCATGGCGGGCAGGTAGATGGCAGCGCCTTTGAACACGCGCTCGAGCGGGATCTCTGTCACCGAGCTGAGCACGAAGACGACTCCTCCCATCGGCGGTGTCATGAGTCCGATCATCAGGTTGAAGATAATGATCGATCCGAGTTGCAGTGGGTCGACCCCGAAGGTGATGGCAACAGGAAGCAGGATCGGCGTGACGATGATGAGGGCGGACGTCGGCTCGAGCAGCATTCCGAGGAAGATGAGCATTACGTTGACGATGAGCAGGAAGATGAAGGGGTTCTCGGTGAGACCGACGAGACTCTCGGCCACCCTTTGTGGGACCTGCTCGCGTGCCAGGATCCAGCTGAGCAAGGCAGACGCCCCGATGATGAGCATGATCTGGGCGGTGATGACTGCGGTGTCGCGGAAGATCATGGCGATGTCACGCGGCTTCAGCGTTCGGTACGACAACGCCAGCAAGAGCATGTAGAGAGCACCAACGCCAGCGGCCTCGGTGGGCGTGAAGAAGCCGCCGAGGATGCCGCCCAGGATGATCACGGGCGCACCCATCGGCGGGAGGGCGCGGACAGCTGCCCGACGCACTGCGCTCCGGTTGTACGGTTCGCCGACGAGGTCGGGCCGGCGCCGCGCCCAGATCCAGACCAGAACCACAAGTGCAAACGTCATGAGGAACGCTGGAATCACTGCGGCTGCGAAGAGCGCTCCTGTGGACACTGCGGCAACCGACGCAAAGACAACGGCCGGAATGCTGGGTGGCATGATCGGGCTGATGAGCGCGGAGCTGGCGCTCAACCCGACCGAGAACTCGGCCGGGTAGCCCTTCTTGCGCATGTGGTTCACCTCGATCGCCCCGAGCCCCGCCGCATCGGCCAGCGACGCTCCGCTCATCCATGAGAAGCCGAGGCTGACGGCGATGTTCACGTAGGCAAGGCCGGCGCGCAACGGCCCAAGGAACAGCACAGCGGCGTCGTAGAGCCGGTCGGCGATCTCGGTCCGGGTCGCCACGATGCCGACGAGGATGAAGAGAGGTACGGCGAGGAGGGGCCAGCTGTCGATGCCCTGCATTACGAGCCGGATGGCGAGGTGAGTCGTGTAGCCCTCGACCAGGAAGTAGACGACCGAGGGACCAAGGATGGCGAACGCCATCGGAACTCGAAGGAGAAAGAGGAGGATGATTGCAATGATCAGCAGGGCCAGACTCATGCCGGGTTCCCGCCGCTGCCGCGAAAAGCCGGAATGTCTCTGACCACAATCCCCAGGACGGCTCGTGCAGCGACCAGGACGAGTGCGACCAACGGGATGGCGTTGACGAATCGCATCGATAGCTCTCCTGCCGGCGTCACCTGGTCGACGGCGGTGGTGACCAGGGTAAAGCTGCCATGTATGAGGACGAGGCACGTGGCCAGAATCACCACGTCGACAAACAGCTTGACCCCGGCCAGCCACCGCCCCTTCGCTATGTAGTCGATGACCTGAATGGCGATGTGATGAGGAGGGTATGCCACGAGATAGCCGGCCATGAGAAATGTGGCCCAAACCATCGACAGGCGAGCGAGCTCGCCGGTCCATGCAGCTGACCCTGGGAGATAACGGATCGCGACCTGAGCCAGGACGAGGACGAGAATCAGCACCAGAAGTAGTGAACCGAGAACCTGTTCGAGCACGCCGAGTACCCGAAAGACGGTGCGCATCGGGCCGCGTGACGGCAGGAGCGGCGGCTCAGCGGGCGGCCCCTCGGTCTTCAATGCGTGGAGTTCTTCCTCCAGTGCCTCGATTTCGTCCGCTTGGCCATGGTTGGCGGAGTCGGCACCATCTGCCGGCGGGCCATCGTGCCGGGCCATCAGACGCTTATCCTCCTTCCAGGGGCCGACGCGGCTCAACTCACTTGCAACATAGACATGTGGATGGCGAGACGGTGCCCGGGGTTTGCCCGGGCACCGTCTACCAGCTGAGGTCTATCCCCCGGCCGTGGACCGGATTGCCTCTAGGACCTCGATCTGATCATCGGTATAGGCGTCCCGGAGGAAGGGCTCAACCCTCTCACGGAACGCTTCACGGTTGACGTCGTCGACGATCTCGAGAGCGCCGCTGTCACGCCATCCGGCGAGGAGCTCGTCCTCCGCCTCCGCGGCGCACTGAGGCTCCTGGACCATCGCCTCTTCGACTCCGTCAGCTACCGCCTGCTGCTGCTCGGCGGTCAACGAGTCCCAAGTTGCTCCGTTGACCACCACCAGGTTGGTGCTCAGCTGGTGAGCCGACAGGCTGATGTAGTCCTGGACCTCATCGAGATTGATGGCATCGATGTTGACGATCGGGTTCTCCTGGCCGTCGACCGTGCCCTGCTGGAGCGCCAGATACAGCTCCTCGAACGCAACCTCCACTGCCTCCGCCCCCATCGCTTCGGCATTCAGCAGGAACGATGGTGATGGTGGGAACCTCATCCGAAGTCCCTGTAGGTCTTCCGGCTCACGAATCGGCACATTCGCGGTGAACTGTCGGGCCCCTGTGTTCCAGGCACCCAAGATCCGAACGCCGGTGGCCTCGAAGAACCCGTCCTTGAGCGGGTCGGAGGCGTCGCTCGTGAAGTAGTTGTACACG
>DASWKK010000239.1:0-7638 GCA_036396655.1 Acidimicrobiia bacterium | reverse complement strand
GGCCACTAGGCGGCGTTCCGCTCGTCTCGCCAGGCGACCCACTGAGACACGGGTGACAGGTCGTAGCCGGTCCGTCCGTCGATCGACAATGTGATCAGACTGGCCCCCGCTTCGAGGTAGGAGTCGCCGCTCTGTGGTTTGAGCGGGTTGGCCCCACACGACCGCTCGATCTCGGTGGGGTCCCGACCGATGGTGGCGCACCAGTCGTCGAGAACCTTGTTCTTGTGTCGGATCACGTCCGGTTGGCCGAAGCCGTGCCAGATGTCCGCATGACGTGCCGTGTAACGAAGGGTCTTGCGCTCACCACCCCCTCCGATCAGGATCGGGATGCTCCGGGTGGGCGGCGGATTCAGTTTCTTCCATCTCTGCTCGATCCTGGGGAGAGCCGACTCGAGGGCGGCGAGGCGGGTGCCCGGCGTCCCGAATTCGTACCCGTATTCCTCGTAATCCTTCTCGAACCAGCCGGCGCCGATCCCGAGTATCAGTCGTCCACCCGATGCATGGTCGACGGTCCGGGCCATGTCGGCGAGGAGATCGGGATTGCGGTAGGTGTTGGCGGTCACCAATGCGCCGATCTCGACCCGTTCGGTGACCTCGGCCCAGGAGGCGAGCATCGTCCAACACTCGAAGTGCTTTCCATTGGGGTCGCCACTGAGGGGAAAGAAGTGATCCCAGTTGAAGACGATGTCGACACCCAGTTCCTCGGACAACACGGCCGCTTGCCTCATCTGTGCGTAATCTCCGTGCTGGGGCTGGATCTGGACGGCGATGCGGATGGGTCGGGTCATGCTCACTCCTGGGGATCGGCGGTGACCGATCCTAAAGCCGGCGATCAGATGCCGAACAGCGTGTCCACGATCAGATGGTCCACCACCGCCTCGAGCGCCTCTCGTTGCTCGGCTCCAGCTTTCAGGGCTGCCTGATAGGCGGCGAGCTGGCGGTGAGCGCTGGTCCCCTCCTTGACGATGGTTCGGGCATGGCGGACCTCGTTCCTGACGTCGAACTCGAGCGCATCCTGAGCCAGAACTTCCAAGAATTCCTCGACCAGCTCGGAGTAAGGAACCAACTCCCCCCGGCCGAAATCGACCAGGGATCCCTCGGTCCCATAGCGCTGTGCCCTCCACATGTTCTCCGAGATCAGCATCGGTGAGTAGGCGCGCCATCTCTGGTTCTGTCGGCGAAGACGGAAGAGATAGCCCAGCAGGCACTGGAACAGGGCGGCGACCGTCATCGCGTCGTCGAGCCGGGTGCAGACATCGCTGACCCTCATTTCCAGGGTTGGGTACCGGGCCGAGGGCCGGATGTCCCACCACAGCTTGGTTCCGTCCTCGATCAGTCCCGCCTCCACGAGGACGTCGACCATCCTCTCGTACTCGTTCCACGAGGTGAACTCCTCCGGCACCCCCGTCCGGGGGAGGTTCTTGAAGATCACCAAGCGGTAGGCGAGAAGACCGGTGTCGGTGCCGGCCCAGAACGGGGACGAGGTGCTCAGAGCCAGCATGTGGGGCAGCATGTACCGGGCTTGGTTCATGAGGTCGATCCTGAGGTGGGGGTCCTCGATACCGACGTGGACGTGCATGCCGCAGATCACCAATTGGCGCGCCACTTGTTGATAGTCGGCCGCTAGACGGAGGTATCTGGGATGCTCTGTCGTCTCCTGCTCCGACCAGTTGGCGAACGGGTGGGTCGATGAGGCGATGATTGCCGCTCCGTAATCGGCGACAACACGGGAGAGGTCGCGTCGGAGGGTCGCCAGATCCTCGCGAGCTTCTGCCAGCTTGGCGCAGACCTTGGTCTCCACCTCGATCTGAGCCTTGAGGAATTCCGGCGTCACCTGGGAGCCGAGCACCTCCCTCATCGAGTCCCACATCGCAGTTGGAGGGTTCTTGATCAGGTCACGGGTCTCCCGGTCGACCACCAGATACTCCTCTTCGATGCCAATGGTGAAGGCGGGGCGGTCGATCATCGGCGCACCCTAGGGGTAGAGCGCAGGACGTGGCGACGGCTCTGTTCGCACTCCAGGCGGACGTGACAGCCGTCGAGATGGTCGTTGACCAAGCCAACCGCCTGCATGAAGGCGTAGACGGTGGTCGGTCCGACAAACGACCAACCCCGTCTCTTGAGATCCTTGGAAATGGCTGTGGAAAGCGCGGTGAACCCTGGTATCTCAGCAGGAGGAGCGTCACCGGGCACGGCCCAACCCCAAAAGTAGCGGGCAAGCGATCCGTGCTCGTCGATCAAGTCCAGTGCCCGGGCCGCGTTGTTGATAGTCGAGCGGATCTTTCCCTCGTGACGAACTATGCCCGCGTCGCCTAGCAGGCGAGCTACGTCCTCTTCGTCGAATCGACTGACCGACGCGGGGTCGAAGCCGGCGAACCCGGAGCGAAAGCTCTCGCGTTTGCGCAGGATGGTCAGCCAGGAGAGACCGGCCTGGAAACCTTCGAGGCAGACCTTCTCGAACAAGCGGTGATCGTCAGTTGTGGCCCGGCCCCACTCCTCGTCGTGATACATCCGGTAGATCTCAGGTTGGGACCCCCAAGGGCATCGGGGGCGACCGTCTTCGCCAATGAGCAACTCCATGGGGAGAGACTATTTGATGGAATGTTTCGTTTTGCTTTCGCGGTGGTTATCCATGCCTCCCCTAAGTTGTAGACCATGAACAAGACACAAGCCCGCGCATCGCTGTCCGGTGCTGCCGCGGCTGCCCTTGCTCTCGGGGTGTCCGAGCTCGCCGCGGGTCTGTTCGGTCTCCCCTCTCTTGTAGAGGGCCTGGGAAACTGGGTGATCGATGTCGTGCCCACCCCGCTCAAGGACTGGGCGATCGAGACCTTCGGGACCAATGACAAATTGGTCCTGCTGATCGGCATCGTGGTGGTGTCGATCCTGGTGGGCGCAGTGGTCGGGGCGTGGTCCAGGAGGAGATTCGGTGCTGCCATCGCCGTGTTCCTCGGTTTCGCGGTTGTGGCCGCTCTGGCTGCTGCTCGAGACCCCCAGGTTTCGACGGGCACTGCCATCATCCCCGCAGGTCTCGCCGCCATAACCGGGTTGGGCACCCTGCAATGGCTGCACACGGTGACTTCGGCTGCGGAGCATGAGGCTGCCGCGGAGACCCCGAGTTCGTCGGACCTGTCCCGTCGCAATGTCATCCTCGGGATAGGAGCAGTGCTGGGAGTGGCCGCGGTGTCGGCGGGTGTGGGCCGAAACCTGCTGGAACGCGCGAAGCGCACGGCCGCCGGGCGGGAGGAAGTTGCCCTGCCCGCACCCACCCGACCGTTGCCAGCGGTGTCGCCCGGGGCCGAGCTCGGGATCGATGGGCTCAGCTCGGTGCTCACATCGAACGAGAGCTTCTATCGAATCGACACGGCCATCTCGGTGCCCCGGGTCGACATTCAGGAGTGGACGCTCGAAGTGGTGGGACGGGTCGATCGCCCTTACTCGATTTCGTATTTCGATCTTCTCGACATGCGGATGGTCGAGCGCGACGTCACCCTCTCCTGTGTGTCGAATCGGGTTGGGGGCGATTTGGTGGGCAATGCGCGATGGCTAGGTGTGCCACTCACCGAGATCCTCAATCGGGCCGGGGTGCAGGATGGTGCCGAGCAGCTGGTAGGGCATTCGGTCGACGGCTTCACCGTCGGATTCCCGGTCGAGGCGGCCTTCGACGGACGGGAGGCGTTGGTGGCAGTGGGCATGAATGGCGAGCCATTGCCCATCGAGCACGGGTTCCCGGCTCGTCTCGTGGTCGCCGGTCTCTATGGCTATGTGTCGGCCACGAAATGGCTCTCGTCGATCGAGCTCACCGGGTGGGACGAGTTCGATGCCTACTGGATTCCACGTGGATGGTCGAAGGAGGCCCCGATCAAGACCCAGAGCCGAATAGACACCCCACAATCCAATGCCCGATTCGACTCGGGGCCGCGGCAGGTGGCGGGGGTGGCTTGGGCCCCGACCCGCGGCATCTCCAAGGTCGAGGTCCAGCTAGGTGAGGGCGCCGACTGGGTGGAGGCGGAGCTTTCGGAGTCTCTCTCGGACAACACCTGGCTGCAGTGGGCGGTCGAGTGGGATGCCCCCGCTGGTGACCATCAACTTCAGGTGCGGGCAACCGACGGTGAGGGCAACCTGCAGACCGATGAGGTACGACCCCCCGCCCCGGACGGCGCCACCGGTTGGCACCGAGTACATGTGACCGTCGGTTGAGCCCTTCGGCTCGTCAGATGCCGTCGGTAGCTGACATGGCCCAGGCCAGGCCCTGAGTGGGCATGGCGACGGCGATTCGCAACAACCAACCCGTCTCGGGACTTCCGTCGTCGAACCAATGCCAGGTCAACCCTTCCAGGGCCGTGGCGATGTCGACCGCGGTGGCCGGCCACTCGAGGTCGGCAACCGCGGCCACCACCCACCACGCCAATGACCTACCGGCTGCAGCACCCCGTCGTCGGCCATGTGCGCCTCCCGAAGCGGCAGCCCACGCCATCCAGGCCAGGGCTTGCTCGGCGGACAGCCGGCCGACCCGGGCGCGGGGCAGGCCAAGGGCGGTCACGGCTCCTAGGTGATCGCCTTCGACCGTGACGATCTGGCTCCTGCCGTTGGACTGATCGGTCCAAGGCTCGACGAGGTCGCCGAGAGCCCCCTCGGAGTGGGCATCCTCGATAACGTTGGCCTCAGTGGGCAGGTCGACTAGCTCTGTCCTCGGTGTCGGCGGTGAAGGTGTCTCCACCTTGTCCCGCTTGTAGGTGGCGAGCATGTAAGGCGGCTCCCACTGCATGAGGCGCGAGGGCAGGTCCGGGATCTCGACATCGAGCTCCTCGCCCCGAACCACCCGCTCCGCGGCAACCGTCTCCCGCTCCGGCCCCGACTCGAGATGCGGCTCCAGCTCTGCCCAGGTCTTGGTGCTGGCCGCTACCTCGGGCAAGGGCCCGAGTGCGAATCTCGACTGGCCCTCGGAGACCACCGGGCCGGCGAACGAGCCCGGTGCTTCCAAGGCAAGCCGATAACGGATGTGCTCCTCGACGCCCCACAGTTGCTTGCCCCGACTCAGGGCCTCGGCACAACGTTGGCGGAGCTCGACCAGCGCCTCCCAATCCCGGGCCGCGCAATAGCCATCGACCACCCGCAGCAGATCATCGGTGTCCGACGCCTCGATCGCTTCCAGAGCCCGGGGAGCGATCATGGGTTGGGCCCGGTTGCAACGGGCAGGTCGCGGCGCGACCAGTCTGAGAACGATCCGACGTATACGTCCGGCATGGCCCGCCCGGCGAGGACCAAGGCGATCGCTGCTTGACATGCGTTGACCCCGCTGCCACACGCCACCACCCCGTCATCGGGGAACTCGCGATATCTCTCAGCCAACTCGGAGCCACTGAGGAACATGCCGTTGTCGAGATTCCCGGCTATCGGGTAGTTCACCGCTCCCGGGATGTGCCCTGCCTTGGGGTCGACCGGCTCGACATCGCCGCGGTAACGCTCTGGAGCCCGAACATCGGCCACCACCCGACCTTCGAGTTGATCGTGTCGGACAACGCCGGTGAACTCCGAGAATGCCGGGTAGGTGGTGGGCTCAGGAGTCACCCGTCCCGGCACCAGCGGGTAGCCCATGCCCACCCAAGCCTGGAGCCCCCCGTCGAGCAGTTTCACCTCGTGGTGGCCGATGGACCTCAGCATCCACCACATGCGGGCGGCAACCCCGCCGCTCACGTCGTCGTAGACCACCACATGGGACTCCCGGCCGACTCCGAGCCGGCCCAGCGTCTCCCTGAATCCCGAGACCGATGGCAGGGGATGACGCCCACTGCCCTCGACCGCCGCCAGGTCCCGGTCGAGATCGACAAAGACGGCGCCGGGCAGGTGACCCTCCTCATAGGCGCGGACGCCATGAGTGGGGTCGGTGAGCGACCAACGGAGATCGAATAGCTCGACTTCCCCGAGCCGCGCCAGGAGATCGGCGGCTGAGATCAGCGGACCTGTCATCCCGCCATTCAACCTTCTGGTCCTGGCTCTGTCCGTCGCTGACTCGCCGGGAGCCAGCTTGGTGCGGGAGGCGCTGGTGCTCGGCTCAGCTGACGGATGGCGCTTGCCGCTCACCCTCGACGGCGTCTTGATCGACGGGCTCGTCGCCATGAGGCGGCGCTTTTCCGTCGAATTCTGAGCCCAGATCGGTGATCGTCGCACCCAGGGCCGCGGCGAAGGAGCCGGCGGCGCGTTTGAGATGGGCCCTGGTGTGCGGGTCGTTCAGGGCGGTGGACAGCGATGCCGCCAGCTGCTCCCAGGCACCGAACAGCGTGGCGAAAGCCTTCTTCAGCTCGTCTTCGGAAGGCCCGCCCTCCGAAGCCACCCGACGATAAGTGTCCCTCAGACGATCCCCGAGGGACGACAAATCGGATGAGGCCGTTTCCCAAGGGTCGGCTGACTCATATGACGTAGGATCAGGCTGGTGCGTCTCCACCTTCTCGATGGTACCTATGAGCTGTTTCGGGCCCACTATGGGCGAAGAGACACCGTGGTCGGCTCCGACGGCTCAGATCTCAGGGCCACGCTGGGGATCATCGACTCGACACTCGCGTTGCTGCGCGAGCCGGGAGTGACCCATCTCGCCGCGAGCTTCGACACGGTGATCGAGTCTTTTCGCAACGACTTGTTCCCCGGCTACAAGTCCTCGGCCGGGATGGATCCCGAGCTGCTCGCCCAGTTCCCCCTTGCCGAGACCGCACTGGAGTCGATTGGAGTCGTGGTGTGGCGCAACATCGAGTTCGAGGCCGACGACGCGATTGCGACGGCGGCAATCCGTTGGGTCGAGGATGTGGAACAGGTGGTCATCGCGACACCTGACAAGGACCTGAATCAGCTCGTGATCGGGAGTCGCATCGTCACCTACAACCGTCGGGAGCAGAAGCTGCTCGACGAGCCCGCCGTCGTTGAGAAATTCGGGATCCATCCCGAGTCGATCCCCGACTACCTGGCTCTCATGGGTGACGCCGCCGATGGTGTCCCCGGTTTACCCGGCTGGGGGGCCAAGTCGGCGTCCACCGTCCTCGCCCGCTACCCCCGTCTGGAGCTGATCCCGGCGTCAGCCGCCGATTGGGAGGTGACCGTGCGCGGGGCAGAGAAACTCGCCGCCACCCTCAGAGACAACCTCGACCTGGCGTACGCCTATCGGGAGCTGACCACGTTGCGTTTAGACGTCCCAATCGAAGAGTCGTTGGCCGACCTTGAGTGGAAGGGTGTTCCCCGGGAGAAGTTCGAGGAGTTCTGCTCGGCGGTGGGACTGGACCCCGATGTGATTCGGGTGCATCGCTGGTCCTGAGCCACCGGTGCCTACGCCGCCATCTCCGGCCCGGGCTCCGGCGCCTGGTCGGGACCGGAGAACTGGGAGTTGTACAACGCCGCATAGGCGCCATCCCGCTCAATGAGCTCGTTGTGGGTCCCGTGCTCGACGATCCGACCCTCCTCCATCACCAGGATCAAGTCGGCGTCCCTGATGGTGGACAACCGGTGGGCGATCACGAAGCTGGTGCGATCGGTTCGCAAGGCCGCCATGGCATGTTGCACCAGCAGCTCGGTTCGGGTGTCGACCGAGCTGGTGGCTTCGTCGAGGATCAGCAACGCCGGGTCGGCCAGGAATGCTCTGGCGATGGTTATCAG
>DASWKK010000238.1:0-5125 GCA_036396655.1 Acidimicrobiia bacterium | reverse complement strand
AAGAAGATCGTGGGTTGGATCTCCCTCAGGTTCTGTTGCACCGTCTCGATCGACTCGGCGAAGTTCAGAGAAGGGCCCTGCGCCACCGAGGTCCAGGTCGAGAAGATCCGCTCCGCGACGTGGCACAGCGGGAGATAGGTGAGGATCAGGTCGTCAGGACCCACCGGCTTGTTGTCCGGCGTCCGCCCGGCGGAGTTGATCAGGATCTCGGTGTTGGAGGCGAAGTTGGCGTTGGTGAGCATTGCTCCCTTGGGTGCGCCGGTGGTTCCCGAGGTGTAGACCAGGGTGAGCACGTCGTCACCGGTGGCCTGAGCCATGATCTGCTCCACCATGCCCGGATTGGCCGCCCGATGCTCCCGACCCAGTTCGAGAAAGTCGTCCCAGAAGATGAACCTCTCGTCGTCGCGCCACTTCCTGAAGCCGCGTGGCTCGATGTGGATGATCTTGCGGAGGTCGGGAAGCGATGCGACGACTTCCATGACCTTCTCGGCCTGTTCCTGGTCCTCGGCGAGGTGGACAACCGAGCCGGAGTCCGAAAGGAGGTACTCGACCTCGGCCGAGGGGTTGGTGGGGTAGAGCCCGACCGTGATCGCCCGAATAGCCACGATGGCCATGTCGAGGATCACCCATTCGGGACGGTCCTCTGAGTGGATCGAGACCCTGTCGCCCTCATAGACACCAAGGGCCAGCAGACCTTGTGCGGCATCGAGGACCGACTGCCAGAACTGGGCCCAGGAGATCTCTTGCCAGATGCCGAAGTCCTTCTCGCGCATCGCTACCGCGTTCGGGGTGCGTTCGGCCCAGTCACGCACATAGGCCGCCGGTGTCTTGAATCCGACGTCAGCCGCCGACGGCTCGGCTCGCTCCAGGACGGTCGTCATCCAATTGCCTCCTCACAGGTCGGTGGGACAATAGAGATTGGCGACCAACTTTGCCGGACCGGTCAAAAATCTCTCCCGGTCCTAAGAGCCCTGGCTCCACTCGGCGCCGCCGGGCCAATGCTCCTTCTTCCAGATCGGTGCTCGAGTCTTGAGCTCGTCTATGACGAAACTCGCCGCGGCGAAGGCATCGCCGCGATGGGCGGACGAGACCACCACGGCCACCGAAACATCGCCAAGATCGACCCTGCCGGCACGATGCTCGACAACGACGCTGAGGACCGGCCACTGTCGGACGGCTTCGGCGATGATCTCGCTGATCTTGGGCTCGACCTGCTCGGCAAATACCTCATAGTCGAGATGGGTCACCCCCTCCTTGCCCGGGGATCGCTCGCGCACGGTTCCGAGGAACAACACTGTCGCCCCGGAGTCCGGTCGGCGGACCTCATCGATCAGCGCTGCGGTGTCGATCGGATCCTCCCCGACCGACACCCTGATGACTTGTCCCGAAGCGTCCATAGAATCCAAAGCCTATGACGGACAACGGCCCAACTGGGCCGCACCTCTGGGACCCTTCCGATGAGAGCCGGATCGGCTATGAGGACACTCCCGCGACGGCACAGCCGACGAAGTCGAAGATCGATGCATGGACCATCGTCATGGGGATCCTCGGCGGCGTCCTGTTGGGCACCGGTGTCACGCTCGCCGTCCTCGGATTCGCCGGCGTCTTCGAAGAGCCGACGCCGCCAACCAACCCGCCGCCTCCGACCCTGACTCTTCCCCCTCCGACCTCCGCACCGCCCGTCGTCGTCGAGACTGGCAATGCCATCGAGGTCGCCCTACGAGCGAGACCGTCCATCGTCGCCGTCGAGGTCAGCAGCTTCCTCGGCGACGGCGGTGGGAGCGGTGTCGTATACAGCAGCGACGGGTACATCATCACCAACCATCACGTGGTGAGCGGGTCCTCTCAGGTCACTGTGGTTTTTGCAGATGGCGGAAGATGGGCGGCCGAATTGATCGGGTCCGATCCGCTGACCGATATCGCGGTGCTCCGGATCGAACGGCAGGATCTTACCCCGATCGACCTGGGATCATCGGCCGGGCTGACCATCGGCGAGCGAGCAATCGCGGTGGGTAATCCCCTCGCACTCGAGGGAGGTCCGTCCGTCACCTCCGGGATAGTCAGCGCCCTCGACCGGTCCCTGATCGTGGACGCCGGCAGCCGGCTCTACGGGCTGATCCAGACCGACGCACCGATAACCCGGGGCTCCTCGGGTGGGGCGCTTCTCGACAGTGCGGCCAGACTGATCGGGATCACAACCGCCATCGCCGTCTCCGACGTCGGCGCTGAAGGGCTCGGCTTTGCCGTGCCGATCGACATTGCGATCGCTGCGACCAATGACCTGATCGCCGACGGGGTGGTCAACCACGCCGTTCTCGGGATCCAGGGCCAGACGGCTCTGGTGGAACAGGGCGGCGCCGAATACCCCGTGGGTGTCCTCGTCGAGACCATCACCGCCGGCTCTGCCTACCAGCTCGGAGGGGGCCAAATCAACGATGTCATCACCGACCTCGACGGGGTTCCAATAACCACTATGGACGGTCTGCTGACCGTGATGAGAGCCAAGAGATCGGGTGAGGAAGTGACGATCTCCGTCTCCCGCACCGATGCCGACTTGGATCTGGCCGTCACTCTGGGAACACTCGAGCCATGAGCGACGACATCTTCTCGAAGCTCTTCGAGTTGTTCGACCAGCCAGGCCCGATCAATTGGAAGCTGGCGGCCGAGGTGGCACGACACCTCTCGGGAGACACAGAGCCGGTCGAGCCTTGGACCGCCGAGGAGTTCCGCGAATTGGCCCGCCTCGCCGAATACCGGATCGAGGAGATCGCCCCCTTCCGGGTCGTGCCCGCCTCCGATGTCGTGCCGGTGGATTCCCGGGGATGGACCGATCGGAATCTCGAGACCTTCGGCACCCTGGTAGAGCCGTTCGCCTCGTCGGTCGCGGCCGACGGCCCGGCCGCTCCCCTCATGGCCCAGCTCTCCCCGGCCATCATCGGGCTGCAGATCGGTTCACTGGTGGGTGCCCTCTCGACATGGGTGATGGCTTCATTCGACGCCGGGCTCCCCCAGGAGCACCCGGGACCTCTGACCTTCATCGTTCCCAATCTCGCCCGGCTCACACGAGACGGCGGGCTCGACGAGCGAGAGGTGAGATTGTGGGTGGTTGCCAATGAGGTTGCGTTCAGGGCCGTGTCCCAACTCGCCTGGATCCACGATCATCTCCACCAGCTGTCGACCGCCTATGCCAGCGCGGTCAAGATCGACCCCACCTTGCTCAGCGGCTTGATGGCCGGTGGGGCGGACCCGGTGGCAATCGAGCAGGCCATCGACGAGGCGGGTGGCCTGGAGGGCCTGATCGGCGGTGAGGAGGCGGAAGCACCACGGCTCGAGTTCGAGGCATTCTTGGGAGCAATCACCGGATGTGCCCGGCTTCTGGCGCGCCGCGCCATCGGTGAGCTGTCACCGAACTTCGACCTGATCTCCCAGCGAAGAGACGACACCAGGGACGAGGCCCAGGCGGCACCCACGATCGGGGTGGGCCCGGTGCCGGTGGAAGCGACCCAACTGGGCGACGCCTTCAATCAGGAGGTCGAGCGCAGGTACGGGGAGGACGCCCTGGAGACACTGTGGTCGGATCCCACGCGGATGCCGACCGCGGTCGAGCTCAGAGACCCAACCACCTGGGCGGCGCGAGTACTGCTCGACGGGTGGGCCTGAGGCGATCAGCCGAAGAGGTTGCGCCAGAGACGGCGGAACAGACCCGGGTCCTGAGGCGGAGGAAGGCCATCCAATACCTCCTGGTGCATGTCCGGGGGCAGGTCCCCGACGAGAGCCATCCCCCCTTCGAGTGTCTCCCAGGCGAAGGTGACCTGACCCGGGCTGAAGGAACGGGCATAGGGCCCTCCGGCGAACGTCGCCACGGATCCCTCACCGAGAACGACGACCGCCGGTGTCTCGAATACGGCGAAAGAGAAGAACCCGTCGGAGTAGTACGCAAAGACGAAGCCTTCGTCGTCCTTATACACATCGAGGCGTTCGAACCCGGCCAGACTCCCGGGAAGGTCGGAGTCGACGACGCTCACAGAGAACTCGACGTCAGACCCGGTGCTCGCCAGGCTGAAAGTGGGCGGCTCGGGATCAAAGGCGATGAATCTCCGCTCGCAGTAGAGATCCCCGTTCTCGACGAAAGTCACGACCTTGAGCAGGGCCCCGATTTCGGCGTCGACCACCAGTTCGGCGCGCACCACGCCCTCGCCGATCATGCGATAGGAGGTGGCCGGACGGCCCAGGTACTCGGTCTCCGCTCCATCGTCGATGGTGTACCGGGGCTTCGGCTCCTCATCAGTCCCTTGCACGTTGGTGCTCGAGACCACCGAGCCTTCTCGCACCAGGCTCCACCCCCCATATCCCGAAGCGATCTCGACATCCGGATCGACCGGTGCCACCACATGCAGCTCCCCACCTGACTGAGTCAGCTCGACCACGGCGTCGCGGACACCTTCGGGGGTAGAGCAGCTGATCACCTGCTCCGCGGTATAAGAGGCGTCGCGGCTCTCGTCGAGCAGTTCGTCGAGATCAGCTCCCAGGGCGGTCGTGGACGGGACCATCACCAGGACGGCAACCAACGCCATCGTCCGTCTCATTCGGGGAGGTCCACAACATAGGGCACAACCACCTTGGCCGGACCGAACGCCGGGTCGAGTGAGGCTCTCGCCCCGTATCGGCTGTTCAGTTCCTCGACCGAGATGGTGGCGGCTGAGGGGGTGAATATGGCAGCGACTGCTATCACCACTGCGACCACTGCCGCGGCTGCACCCACCAGGAATCCGCGGTTGCGGCGAAGCGGAATCACTTCGGCGTCCGCCTCGGGGATCAAACCGGGAGGCAGCTCCAGTTGGGGCAAGGAACGCACCGCAGAGCGCACACTCTGCAGTGCTTCGAGCTCTGCCGAGCATTTGCCACAACTGCCGACATGGCCGAACAGTCCCTCCACCTCGGAACGGGCCAGTTCCCCGTCGAGATAGGCGCTGATCAGCTCGCCGGCATGGTTCACGTCAACAACTCCCGTAACAACTTACGGCCCCGATGGATACGGCTCCTGACGGTGCCGACCGGGACCGCGACCGCCTGGGCAATCTCCTCGTAGGAGAGCCCGACGACGTCACAGAGCACCACCGCTTCC
>DASWKK010000237.1:0-19777 GCA_036396655.1 Acidimicrobiia bacterium | reverse complement strand
GGAGATGACCTTGGAGACGGCGGTCTCGTTGCCGGGTATCGGCTTGGCCGAGATGAGAACCGTGTCGCCTTCGCCCAACTCCACGAATTTGTGCCGGCCCTGGGAGATGAGGGAGAGCGCGGCGAACGGCTCTCCCTGGCTACCGGTCGTGATCAACAGTTGCCGATCGGGTGGAAGCTTGCTCAGTTCCTTGATGTCCACCACCGATTCGGAGGGCACTTCGAGCACCCCCAAATCGACTGCGATCGTGGTGTTCTTGTGCATCGACCTCCCGAAGAAGGCGATCTTCCGCCCGTGGGCGATCCCGGCGTTGGCGATCTGCTGCACACGATGGATATGAGATGAGAAGCATGCTGCGATCACCCGGCCCGGAGCGCTGCGTACCACGTCGGCGATGGCCGGCCCTATCGAGCTCTCAGACGGCTCGAACCCCGGCTTCTCGGCATTGGTCGAGTCGGCGAGCAGCAGCCGGACGCCCTTCCTACCGAGCGCGGCGAGGGCGGGGAGATCGGTGGCGCGGCCATCGATCGGGGTTGGGTCGAGCTTGAAGTCCCCGGAGTGGAGAATCAGTCCTTCCGGTGTGTCCAGGGCCACCGCGGTGGCGTCGGGCACGGAATGGGCGGTCGGGATCAACTGGAAACGAAACGGCCCGTGGTCGGTCCACTTCTTGGTGTCGACGGGTCGCAAGTCTCCGTCCACTCCCATCTCGTCGATCCGCCCCCGTGCCAGTTCCACCGAGAACCTGGTCCCGTAAACCGGGACGTTTATCTCCCTCAGGAAGTAAGCCAGGGCACCCATATGGTCCTCATGCCCGTGAGTCAGGATCACACATGCGACATCCTTCGACCTCGCGACCAACCACGACCAGTCGGGGAATACGAGATCCACACCGAGCATGTCCTCCTCAGGGAACATGAGGCCACAGTCGATGAGAGCGATCTTTCCTTCGATCTCGACGGCGGCACAGTTGCGCCCGATCTCACCAAGACCGCCGAGAAATGTGACGGAGACGCTCAAAACCCTTGAACCGCGCCGACCGCCTTCTCGACCGCAACCAGGGTTTCCTCCGACGCATTCACCAGGGGTAGGCGGACATCGCCCACCGGTTCCCACAACCGACCCAAAGCACCCTTGACCGGGGCCGGGTTGCTCTCGAGGAAACAAGACTCACATAGGGGGAGAAGCATGTGATGCATCCTAAGTGCCTCTTCGAGGTCGCCGGACAGGGCGGCTTTCACCATCGCGGCGACCGCCCGACCCGCTAGATGGGCGATGACAGAGACCACGCCGATCGCTCCCACCGCCATCATCGGCCAGGTGTGCGAGTCCTGACCCGAATAGACAGGAAACCCGGGGATCAGGCTCACGGTTCGACTCGTGAAGTCGACGCTCTCGACTGCGTCCTTGACGGCCACGATGTTCTCGTGCTCGGACAGACGCGCCAGCGTCTCCAACTCGATCAGCCGGGCGGTGCGGCCAGGGATGTTGTAGAGCATCACCGGCAGACCCACATCCGCGATAGCCGAGAAGTGGGCCACCAACCCTGCCTGACTCGGCCTGTTGTAGTAAGGCGTGACAGCCAGAACCCCGTGACAACCGAGATCGGCCGCCTTCGCCGTCAACTCCACCGACTCGGCGGTGTTGTACGTGCCGGTTCCCGCGATGACGTAGGTGTCCTTCTCGGCGACGGCGTCGAGGACTGTCTTGTACAGGGCGAGCTTCTCGGTGCTGTTCAGCGTCGGGGATTCGCCCGTGGTGCCGGTGACGACGAGAGCATCGTTGCCGTTGTCGGAGAGATAGCGGGCCAGCCGCCAAGCCTTCTCGTGATCCACCTGGCCCGATGAGGAAAACGGGGTGATCATGGCGGTCGCCACGTGACCAAAGGGGGCGGCTGGGGATGGGCTCACGACCACAGGTTACCGATCGGCGTACTAGAAACCCGCACGTGGAACTTCGTCTGCCCGCCCCATGCCTGATCGTGCTGGTCGGCCCCTCAGGCTCGGGCAAGACCACCTGGGCGGCGAAGACGTTTCGGGAGAACGAAGTCGTGTCCTCAGACCGCCTCCGGGGGATGATCGGCGCCGGTGAGCACGATCAACAGGCGAGCCCGGCCGCGTTCTCGATCCTGGAACAGATCGTCGTCGAGCGGACGAGCAAGAAGCTGACGACGGTGATCGACACCCTCGGCTACGACCGGGAGAGCCGTAGGCGATGGATCAGCCTGGCCCACGAGAAGGAGATGCCGGCCTTCGCCATCGTCTTCGACACACCGCCGGCCGAGATCGAATCCCGTAACTCCTCCCGGCCCCGGAGTGTCCCTAAGACGGTGCTGACCAAGCAGCTGAGCCGATTCCGAGCGGTTCGCAAAGAGCTGGAGGATGACGGATTCGACCACGTCCATCTCGAGACCGAGGTGGCCCTGGTGGCTCCCCAGATCGCCAGGGCAGAGGCGGTCCTGAGCGAGAGCCACCAACCGGTGCCCGGTCGACACAGCTTCGGCCTGATGGTGAACCGGTTCGATTGGGGTGGCAATCGCTCCGACATCGGCTCCAAGCTCTCGTCGATCGCGCAGCGGGCAGAGAAGGCGGGTTTTCGCGACCTTTGGCTGATGGATCATTTTCGGCAGATCCCCCAGGTGGGTCGGGGATGGGAGGACATACCCGAGGCCTACACGACGCTTGCCTATCTGGCCGCTGTGACCCGCTCCATCCGTCTCGGAGTGCTGGTCACCGGGATCACCCACCGTCACCCGGTCCTTCTCGGCAAGATGGTGGCGACCCTGGATGTCCTGACCGCGGGGCGGGTCAACCTCGGTCTGGGCATCGCCTGGGACCGGGGAGAGCACCAGGCCTACGGGATCCCGTTCCCACCTACCTCCGACCGCTACGCCGCTTTGGAGGACACTCTCGAGATGCTGCCGCTCCTGTGGGGCAAAGGGGCTCCCTCGTTCGAGGGTCGAACCTTCTCGGCCTCCGAGTTGGTGTGCTACCCGAGACCGATCCAGGAGCGGATCCCGATCGTGGTCGGTGGGTCCGGAGAGAAGAAGACTCTGAGGCTGGTCGCCCGGCACGCCAACGGCTGCAACCTGTTCGGTCGACCTGAGGTCATCGCAGGCAAAGTCGACGTGCTACGCAGACACTGCGTCGATCTCGACCGTGATCCGGCTGAGATCGAAGTCAGCCATCTGGTCAACGCGATGACCGCCCCAGACCGGGATAGCCTTCGGCTTCGGGTGGACGGGCTTCGGGGCCGGTCGACGTCGGTCGAGGATTTCATGGCCAGACACAACGCCGGCACGGTCGAGGACCAGATCACCCACTTCTCCGCCTATCACGCCGCCGGGGCAGGTCATTCGATCGTGGTGCTTCCCGATCTGCACCTCGATGACAGCATCGAGACGTTCGGAGAGGTGATCGAGACTCTGTCAAGGCCTTAGACTTGGCCTATGGCTGTTACTTCGACGATGCTCGCCCTCGGCACCAGGGCGCCCGCATTCACCCTTCCCGACGTAGTTTCCGGTGACCAGGTATCGCTCGCCGACTTCGATGACAAGACCGCCATGTTGGTCATGTTCATCTGCAATCACTGCCCCTACGTGCAACATGTGAGGGCCGAGCTGGCTCGGTTCGGCCGTGACTATCGAGATCGCGACCTGGGCATCGTTGCCATCTCGGCCAACGACCCCGACCGGTACCCCGATGACGGCCCGGAGGCGATGAGGGCCGAGGCTGAGACGGTGGGCTACACGTTCCCCTACCTGTTCGACGAGGACCAGATCGTGGCGACCGCGTACACCGCGATGTGCACTCCTGACTTCTTCCTGTTCGACGCCAACCGGGAACTCACATACCGGGGCCGCCTCGACGAGTCCCGCCCCAACAGCGGCGTCCCGGTGACCGGCACCGACCTGCGGGCGGCGGTTGACGCGGTGCTCGCCGGTGAGCCGGTGACCGACGAGCAGTGGCCTTCGATGGGCTGTTCGATCAAATGGAAACCCGGCAACACACCTGTGTACTTCGGCGCGGCCTGACGTCGACACCCGCCCCACCACGGAGAGGAACCCCAGATTGGCCAAGCAATACCCAGCACCGCCCGAACTGACCATCGACCTCGACAAGGCCTACCGCGCCATACTCGATACCAACCACGGTCAGATCGAGATCGAGTTGGACGCGGTGCGCTCCCCACAAACCGTCAACAACTTCGTCTTCTTGGCCCGAGACGGTTACTACGACGGCGTGATCTTCCATCGTGTCATCGAGAACTTCATGATCCAGGGTGGTGACCCGACCGGAACCGGGACAGGCGGCCCTGGCTACAAGTTCCGAGACGAGATCGAGGGCGCCGGCAGCTACAACCGGGGCACGGTGGCAATGGCCAACGCGGGACCGCACACCAATGGCTCTCAGTTCTTCATCTGCCACACCGACACCGGGCTCCCCCACTCGTACACGATCTTCGGCAAGGTGACCGCAGGAATCGACGCCGTGGACTCGATCGCGACCACCGCCACCGATCGCAACGATCGGCCGGAGAGCGAAGTCGTGATCAACACCGTGACCATCGCCGAGATTTGACCCCCAACTTTTTCTGGACGCATCCGGATCATTTCCACTAGCGTTCCCGCCGCTGCTTCGGCGGCGACTCGTTGGCTTCCCGTCCTGCATTGCGACCGGATTGAGCGCAGGGTCGTACCGGACAACATGGCGAAGGGCCGCCAAGAGGCCCTTCATTAGAAAGGATGACGGGACGTCATGAACATCTACGTGGGAAACCTCCCCTTCAACACCACCGCTGCCGATCTGGAAGGCCTCTTCGGCGAGTTCGGTACCGTCGACTCGGCTGCGATCATCAACGATCGTGAGACCGGTCGCTCGCGCGGATTTGGGTTCGTCGAAATGGACAACGACGCCGGGGCGAAGGCGATCCAGGAGCTCGATGGAGCGGATTACAACGGTCGGAACCTGAAAGTCAACGAGGCACGGCCTCGTGAGGAGCGCCCCCGCCGCGGACGCTGAGGTCAGCCGGCCCGATCCCGGTGGGTGTGTCTGCCCCCTACCGGCCGATGCGCGGGATCGTCGATGAACAATTGCTCGCCTTCCACGTGGAGCAGGTTGGGGCCGTAGGCCGCAGTCAGGTTGTCGATGGTTAGGACGTGTTCGGGTGTGCCGGAGGCGACCACCCGACCGGAGAGAAGCAGTACGTGATCGGCAACGTGTGCTTCTGCCAGCTCGTGGGTCGTCATGACGATGGTGCAGCCGGTTTGTGTCTCGTCATGGATGACGTCGTCGATGGCCTGGGCCGATGTCAGGTCCAAACCGGTTAGGGGCTCGTCGAGCAGGAGGACGTCGTGCTCTTGAGCCAGACCCTGGGCCACGAAGACCCGCTGTCGCTGGCCTCCGGAGAGCTGGCTCAGGTGTCGGTCGCTCAGATCGGCGATACCCATCCGCTCCATTGAGACCTCGATCGCTTCGAGGTCATCGGGACCCAGTCGCCGATACGCGCCCACGGTTGCGTATCGGCTCATCGCCACGACTTCTCGGACCGTCACCGGCAGCGTGTCGTTCACTTTGGTGCTCTGCAGCACGAAGGAGATCCTCTGCTGCGACCCGTTCACCTCGCGAACCTCAATAGCGCCTGAGGCGGGATCGATCAACCCGGCGATAGCTCCCAGCAGGGTCGACTTGCCCGATCCGTTGGGCCCGATGAGCGCGGTGATCCCCCCTTGAGGGATCTCGAACGACGAGCGCTCGATGGCGACATTGTGCCCGTAGGCGAGGACGAGGTCGCGGGCGGCGATGGCTATCTGGCTCATGCGCACCTGGTGCACAGTCCGTCGACCTCCAGCGAGTGCCCGCTAGCCGAGAAGGCCGACATCTCGGAGACCTCTCCTACCAACCGCTCCAGCTGACTCTCCAGGCTCCGAGGCAGCTCGATGTCCTCGACCGCACCGCAACTGATGCAAACCAGGTGATGGTGATGACCGGCCAGCCACTCGGCAATCTCATAGCGGGTGATCCCCTTGGCACTGTGGTGGGGTTGGACGACACCGGCCTCCTCCAAGACGGCGAGGGTCCGGTACACCGATGAAACCGGAACCTTGCCGGCGAGACCCTGATGCAACTCGGCGGCCGACATCGGCCCGTCGGCGCCCTGAAGTGCGGCGACGACCTGCCTGCGCCCTCCGGTATAGCGGACTCCAGACTGGGACAGCCTCTCCTCGACGTCCTTGTCCTCGATTGACATGGTCAGGCTCGTATCCTATCGTAGTGATAATGATTCTCATTATAACCATTGGCCTGCAATAAGGACATGAGGGTGCCATCACCTACTGCCAAACACATCTCGCGGGCCATAACAGTGACCCTGACGCTAGGACTGATGATCGCGGGCTGTGGCACCGCCGGCCAAACAAGTGAGGACGGCGTTCTGGTCGTCGCCACGACTTCGATCATCGCCGACATCGCCTCGAACGTGATCGGCGACGACGGCGTCGTGGAGTTCCTCATCCCTCTCGGAACCGACTCGCACGATTTCTCCCCCTCGGCCCAGCAGGCGGCCCGCCTTGCCGAAGCCGACCTCGTCGTGGCCAACGGGCTGGGTCTCGAGGCGAGCATGATGGACATACTCGAGTCGGCGAAGGCCGACGGTGCCGTCATCGTCGAGTTGGCTCCTTTGGTCGATCCGATCCCCTTCGCCGGGCCTGAGCACGAAGAGGCCGACGACGATGACCAGAGACACGATGACCCCCACTTCTGGATGGACCCGGTTCGGGTCGGTTCCGCCGCCATCGCCTTGGCTGAATCCCTCACCGCCAACTACCCGGACGGGGACTGGCTGTCACGGGCCGAGGCATACGCCGGCGAGATGGAAGCCACCGATGCGGCTATCAGGGAGATGGTCGAAGACCTGCCGGAGCAATCACGCAAGATCGTGACCAATCACGAGGCATTTGGCTACTTCGCACACCGCTACGGGTTCGAGGTGGTGGGGGTGGTGATCCCGGGTGGGTCGACTCTGGCCGAGCCGAGCTCGGCGGAACTGGCCGAGCTCGTCGATGTGATGCGACAGGAAGACGTGCGGGTGATCTTCGGCGAGACCAGCAGTCCGACCAACCTGGCCGATGCAGTCGCGGCCGAGTTGGGCGAGGAGGTGGCAGTGATCCAGCTCTTCACCGAGTCGCTAGGCCCGTCGGGGTCCGAAGCGGAGACCCTCTCGCAGATGCTCTTCGACAACGCGCAAAGGATCGTGGCCGCCCTCGGCTGACGACGTCTACCGTCCCCCACCTATGGACTGGTTTACCGAGCCGTTTCAACTCGCTTTCCAGCAACGGGCACTGGCAAGCGGGATCCTGGCCGCGGTCGCCCTTGCCGTCGTGGGCACCTGGGTCGTGATCCGGGGCATGACCTTCCTCGGCGATGCGCTGGTCCACGGGGTGATCCCGGGCATCACATTGGCGATCATCTTCGACTTCAGCGTTCTCATCGGGGCCATCCTGGCGGCCGTCGTCATGATCGGCGGGATCAACCTGGTGCACCGCCAGACGAGTTTCTCCGAGGACACCGGGATCGGTCTGCTCTTTGTCGGCATGCTCGGGCTGGGAGTGATACTCATTTCCAGCAGCGACGCATATACCGGCAGTCTGACTTCCATACTGTTTGGCGATGTTCTTGGCGTGACCACCGGCGACCTGGCGGTGCTAGCTGTGGTGGCCCTGCTGATACTCGTCACCTCGACCCTTCTCTATCGCCACTTCCTCGTTCTCTCCTTCAATGAGCAGAAGGCGCGATTGCTCGGGCTCAAGCCCGGCCTCGCCCACGTCGCCCTCCTCTCGCTGATGACGATCTCCATCGTCGGCTCGTTCCAGACAGTGGGCACCCTTCTCGTGTTCGGGCTCCTCGTAGGCCCGCCCGCCACCGCTGCGTTGTTGGTCAAGAGAGTGCCGGCGATGATGGTCACCGCCGCCCTCATCGGAGTCGTTTCGGTGGTGCTTGGCCTGATCGTCAGCTATTACGCCAACACTTCGGGGTCGGCGACCATGGCCCTGATCCCGATCGTGCTCTTTTTTGTGGTCTTGTCCATCAAATCATTGGAGAGACCGGCGCGGTTTGCGGCGTCCGGGCATGGTTGATCACTCGCCCCAGGTCTGTCCTGGCTCGAGGGCGATCACCTCGGCCGAGGTGTGCTCGCTCAACTCGTCGGGAGTGCCGGCCAGGATCGGGAACGTGCCATAGTGAACCGGGATGACGGTCGAGGCACCGGTCAGGTCCGCGGCCCGGCCCGCGTCACGGGGGCCCATCGTGTAATGGCCACCGATCGGCAACACCGCGATCCCGGGGGCGAATCGCTCCCCGATGAGAGCCATGTCGCCAAATAGGTCTGTATCGCCAGAGTGATAGACGATCGTGCCGTCCTCGAACTCGATGACCCAGCCCCAGCACCCGAGGTCACGCGTGACCTGATCGGGCCCTGAGCCCAGCGTGGCTCCACCGGTATGGTCGGCATGGACCATGGTGAACCGGGCGCCCGCCACCTCGACCGCGCCTCCCTTGTTCATGCCGATCGACTCGACCCCGTTCACCCCGAGCCAGACACTCATCTCATGGGATCCGATGGTGGTGGCGTCGTCGACACCAGCCAACTCGATCAGATCCACGCAATCCTCACCGACATGATCGAAATGACAATGCGTGGGAGCAACCACATCGACCTTCTCAGGTGTGCGGTACGCCTCGGCATAGTTCGGTGCGCCGCTCCATCGATCGACCCAAATCCAAGTGTCGCCAGGCGATCGATACAGGACGCCGCCGTGCCCCAACCGGGTGATGCGCAGGTCTGCCATCTGGTAGTTGCCTCCTTGCCAGTCGGGCGATCCTATCGGGGCACCCGGGCGCGGATCACATCAGGGCGAGGACTTCTCCCAGCTCCTGGACGGCCCTGGCGTCGATCGGGTCGAGAACAATCTGAATGTGGTCCATTCCCGCCCCGACGAAGCCGGACAGGGCCTCGGCTATCTCGGCCCGCGAGCCGCTTATCGGCGCGACCTCTGGCCGCTCGCTGCTACCCGCGACCCGGCCCGCCCCACCACCGACCTGGACGTAGACGGCGGCAGAGCGCCCGATGGTCGAAGGATCACGCCCCACGTCCCGGCATGCTGCCTCCAACTCTTCAACGAGCGGCCCCAGCCCATCCGGGTGGTTCTCGAACCCGGTGTACCAGGTGTTCCACATGTCGACATCGGGGGCGGCGATGCGCAGCATCCGGGGGCCGTTGGAACCGATCATCATCGGGATGTCCGGCCGGGCCCGGGGTAGGAGCTCCAGCTCTCTGTGGACGTAGAACCGACCGGCATGATCGATGGACCCTTCCCGGATAAGGGTCCGGATGATGTGAAACGCCTCCTCGAATCGCGACACACGGCTGTCGTAGGGAAACCCATAGGCCTCGTATTCAGCCTGGTTCCACCCGGCGCCGAGACCCAGGATCAGCCTCCCCCCGCTGATCTCATCCACCGTCGCCGCCTTCTTGGCGATCATTGCCGGATTGTGGAAGGAGGTGGCCGCCACCAGCGGGCCGATGCTGACGCGTTCTGTTGCCTCACCCAGGGCCGCCAGCAACGACCATGCCTCCCAGGGGCCACGGTCGCCGTAAACCGGATCGCGAAAGAGAAGGTGGTCACCAAGCCAAAGCGAGTCGAAGCCCACACTCTCGACGGTGCGGGCGATATCCCGGATCTCTGGCCACCGCACCTCTCTCTCCACTTCCGGGAGTTGGACTCCTATCTTCATCCGCTCTGGCATCGGCGGGATGTTACGGCAAGTGGTCTGCAGCCCGGCCCGCCGCAGCGATCGCGGCGGTGGTGCCACCATGGCGGTCCACGATCATGAGCTCGTCCCGTCTCAACGCACAGCAACGCCAGGCCCATCTGAGCCGGATGCAAACCCAATCCTTCGACATCGCGGTCATCGGGGGAGGAGTGACCGGATGCGGCGTTGCCCTGGACGCCGCCTCCCGTGGCCTGTCGGTAGCGCTGGTGGAACAACGCGACTACGCCTCGGGAACCTCGAGCCGTTCGAGCAAGCTGTTCCATGGGGGGCTCCGCTATCTGGAGCAACGCAACTTCTCCTTGGTGCGCGAGGCGCTTCACGAGCGAAATCTCATGCTCAACCGGATCTGCCCCCATCTCGCCGAAGCCGTGTCCTTCCTCTACCCGCTGCGACATCGTGTGTGGGAGCGCGCCTACGTCGGGGCCGGGGTGCTGATTTACGACATGCTTGCCTCTTTTGCGGCTAGCCCTCTCCCCCGCCACTCCCATCTGGGCAAGGGCGCCGCCCTCGATCTGGCCCCGGCCCTGTCGCCAGACGGATTGATCGGGGCTATCCGCTATTGGGACGCGGTCGTCGACGACGCCCGGCACACGCTCGCCGTGGCGAGGACCGCCGCCGCACACGGCGCAAGCATGGCCACCGGAGTCAGGGCCACCGGAATCACGTCGGACAGCGGTCGGGTCTCCGGAATCGACGCCAGCGACCTGGAGAGCGGAACGTCGTTCCGCATCGAGGCACGCAAGGTGATCAATGCGACCGGGGTGTGGAGCGACGACATCCAGGCGATGGCCGGCGATCGGGGGCTCGACGTCAAGGCGTCGAAGGGGATCCACATCGTCGTGCCCCGGGACCGGATCCAAGCCGGGACCGGTCTCATCCTTCGCACGGAGCAAAGCGTGCTCTTCGTCATCCCCTGGGGACGACATTGGATCCTGGGAACTACGGACACGCCATGGGAGCTGAGGAGAGCTCATCCTGCCGCAAGTCGCACCGACATCGAATACCTGCTGAGGTGGGTCAACACGATCCTGGCCGACCCGCTGACCGACGCGGACGTAGTTGGCGTTTATGCCGGGCTTCGACCCCTCCTGACCGGGGAGTCCGACGACACCAGCAAACTGAGTCGGGAGCATGCCGTGCTCGAATCGGCCACCGGGTTGATCAGCGTGGCCGGAGGAAAATACACCACCTATCGGATCATGGCCCGCGACGCGGTGGACGCCGCCGTGGCGGACTTCGCCGAAACCGTCCCCGCCTCGTGCACCGAGGAGATTCAGCTGGTGGGGGCGAACGGTTTCGCCGAGATCCTGGAAGATCCGTCACAGTTCGCGTTGCCCGAGCCGGAACGGCTGCTGCGGCGGTACGGGTCGGAGGTAGGCCAATTGGCCGACCGGGTGCGCTCCGACCCGACTCTGGGCCTCAGGGTGGTCGAAGAGGCCCCATATCTGCGAGCGGAGATCGATATGGCCGTCCGTGACGAAGGGGCGATGCACCTCGACGACATCCTTACCCGTCGTACCCGGATCTCGATCGAGACCGAGGACCGTGGCATCGAGGCTGCCATCGAAACAGCCCAGATCGTGGCGCCGACCCTGGGATGGGACGACGACGCCGTCGAACGCGAGATCACCCACTACCGGGCCAGGGTCGAGGCCGAGCGGGACTCCCAAGTCCAGCCCGACGACCGCACCGCCGATGCGGCCCGGATGGGCGCACCGGACGTCAGGACCGGTCAAAGCGAGTAGTTGTCGGGGCCCCCGCCGTGGGTCGGGCACGTGGGCTGCGCACGACGATGACGGTCAGCGAAGCGCGTCTGTGGCGAGCGATTCGCATGCGATCGACCGGTACACGATCCGGAAGGGCTTCGCCAGCTTCGGTTCACCAGTATGCAGATCGCTGTTTCCTCCCCCAAGGAGCGGAGCGACGTTGGGGGAGGTGGCCCGGAGGGCCGGAGGGGGTTCCGTGCCGCGGCGAACATCAGGAACCCCCTCCCGGCTTCGCCGGACTCCCCCCAACGAACACTTCGTTCGCTGGAGGGAGAAACGAGGTCACGACGCCTTACCATTCACCTATGGCTTACAACGCAGGCCTGGCTGACGACATCAGGGCACGCATCGGTAATCGGACCGACCTGACCGAGAAGGAGATGTTCGGGGGAATCGCCTTCATGGTCGGTGGGAACATGGCTGTCGGGGTCAGCGGTGACGAGCTGATGGTTCGCGTCGGCAAGGAAACATACGACGAGGCGCTGACTAGAGCGGGCGTCCGTGAATTCGACATGTCCGGCAAACCCATGCGCGGCTGGGTCCTCGTCTCGGACGCGGGATATTCGACCGAAGCCGATCTCACACTATGGATCAACCGGGGCGTGTCCTACGCCGAAAGCTTGCCGCCCAAGTAACGCCCGGCGGCGGTGCGGCCAGGTCCACTACTGCGAAGCCGGGGCCAACTCGGCATCGGTGGGGATGGCGGCGGGGTCGAAGTTGCTCACCGCGTTCCACAGGATCCAGCCCACCTCATGGTCCTCAGCCGCCTGAATCGACCTTCTGATCTGCTCGTCGGTCCACCAGAAAGCCTGAAGCCAGGGGCGAAGGACGACTCCAGGCTGGATCCGGGCCAGCCCATCCTCGATCGCATCCGAGGTCACGTCGTAGGGATGCTCGTTCGGGTCCTCGAAACCGAGCCAGCCATCGGAGTAGTGACTCGGGTAGATCATCGGGCTGAACGCATCGAGGTGACGGGTCAGCTCCTCGGGCCGTTGACCGATGCCCTGGTCGTTCCGGGCGGAGACAACGATCCCGAATACATCGGCGCTGACCGCGCAGCCCTGGGAATGCAGTCGCTGACGCGCCTCCTCGAGGAACGCTTCGACCGTCCCCACCCGCTCCTCCTGGGTCATCTCGAGTTGTCCGCTCGTCTTTGCGGTCGATTCCGATGGGAAGCGCACATAGTCGAACTGGATCTCGTCGAAGCCGAGTTTGCAGGCTTCGTCGGCCAGGGCGAGGGGGTAATCCCAGGCGGAGGTGATGGTCGGGTTGATCCAGGGCCCCTCAAATGCCAGCTCAGGGCGAGCCTCGGCCCAGAACAAGTCTTCAAAGGTAACGATTCTGGTTATCAGGTAGAGGTCCAGCTCCCTGGCCTGTGCGATCCGCTCGGCCGGGTTGTAGGCATTGACCACCGCTCCCCACTCATGGGCCGCGGCCACCGACGTGTCGTAGAGGACCCGCCCGCCTTCCTGCTTGGTGTCGAATACCAGAGCGTTGACCGCGGTGTCGCGTGCGAGAGCCAGGATCTCGGCGAAAAGGGCGTCGTCCCCTGCCGCCCCCCCTCCAACCCGGAGTCCGCGTATTCGGATCGGCTCGATCGCCAGGCGCACCAAATCCGACGAGCCTTCCCAGTCGATCTCGGTGCCCACCCAACCAGGCTTGCCAACCTCCACCCGCCCCGCGGCCGAAGCCTGCAGGTCGAACCATCCATCGGGCGCGGTGGTGGTGAACGAATCGCCCATGCTGACGGTGGCGCGGGGAACGGGCGCTCCGCCACCGTCGATCACTTTTCCCAAGAGGAGGAGAGGGCTCTCGATAGCCGGGCCAAACCCTGCCCCCGGGGCCACCTCACCCTCCGATTCGGCGTCCACCGTGCACGCCCCAAACAAGAAGACGACAGTGACGGCGACGGCGCTCCGGTTCACCGGACCATCGCGGGCTCAGGTCCCAAGCCGCAGCACCATCGCTGTGATCGCGAACACCAAGAGCAAAGTGTCCACGGTCCCGAAAGCCGCTAGTCGGCCGGCGGCAGCCTTGATCGCCGCCTTGTCGCCGGACTCGACCGCCTCGGCCGCCCGCTTCGATCCCGGCTCGAAGACGAACTTACCGAGCAGTGCTCCTATCACGATCACGGTGAACCCGATGCCCACGAACGCATCGGCGAAGCTGAAGTCGTCGCCGATGAGGACCATCCCCACCCCGGTGATGAGCACCACGATGCCAACCGGCATGTACAACCGTGTCGAGAGCTGTGCGATGACCCGATACCAGCCTGCGGCCGCCTGAGGGCTCTGTCGTGCTGCCAACGATGGCACCATCGCCTGCATCACATTGGCGCCAAGCCAGGTCCCGGCCGCCGCGATATGCACCACCAGCAGGATGTCTCTCAGTTCCATGGGCCTCCGTATCGACTGCTGCCAGAACATACCTTGCCGGTAGGCACTCCTGGCGTCTTACCATCGCCAACCTCGTGGCCAGCAACCAGGATGGGATCGGATGTCGCGACGCGGCGCTGTCGACCGGGTTCCTGCTCGGATTCGGCATCGCATTCTTTGCGATCGGGCTGACGATGATCAATCGTGAGGTCTGCGCCGGGCTTTGCGAGACCCTTGGCCTCAGCCTCCTCTACGCAGGCGGACCCATCTCGGCGGTGATCGGCGTCCTCAGCGATCACGTGATCGTGGCGTGGCCCCTGGACGTCATTCTGTGGGTGGTACTCGGATTCTGGGTCGCCCGGTTCTCCGGCAACCGAGGCATGCGACCGCTCGGCCCCGCCCTGGCCATCATCGTCACCTTTGCACTAGTAGGACTAGTCCTTTCGCAGCTGGTTGAATTGACCGTATGAATCGAGGCGATCACGCCTACCGTGAGCTTCGAATGCATGGTGTCCTTCGTCCCCGCAACCTGACTCTGTCCCTGGCCGCGCTCTTCTTTGCCGCGGGCTCCCTGGCGACCACCGCGGTCTTCCAGGCTCCCGGCCCAGGCTCGGACCTTTCCCCGGTGGGCAACGCCCATCAGGTGATCGAAATTCTTCAAGGCAACCAGAACATCCTCTGGACCTCACTGTCGGGAACGGTCGTTGCCTACCGGGTGGAAGGGTGGCCTGTGTCGATCGGCGACAACGACCTGGCGGGCTCACTCGTAATGGAGCGCCCCCAGGACGGCTCGGCAGGCGTGATCGGCTTCGGAGAGAAGCCGATGACTGTCAGCTTCGATACCGACCGCTAAACCGCCAGGTACTGATCGAGCTCACCCTCGTCGAAGGGGCCCACCGCCCCTATCATCCTCTGACTGGTGTAGAGGTCCCGGGCTATCGACCGGACATCCTCGAGAGTCACAGCCTCCAGCTTGGCCAAACGCTCGTCCACCGAAAGATGGGGCATCCCCGCGAGCTCATCACGACCGAGTCGGATCATCCGGCTGTTCGGATCTTCGAGGGCGAGGGCAAGACCACCGCGCATCGATCCTTTGGCGCGCTCCAGCTCTTCTGCGGTGATGCCTTCGTCGACCACCTTGGCCAGCTCATCTCGAATGACCGTCATCACCGTTTCCACCTGACTCGGCGTGGTCCCGATGTAGACACCCCACGCACCCGCATCTGCGTAGGCCAACTTGAACCCGTAGACCGCGTAGGCGAGACCGCGTTCTTCGCGTATCTCGCGGAACAATCGCGACGACATCCCCGAGCCGATCACGTGATTGAGGACCTCGAACGACCAACGACGCTCATCGCTCCGGTTCAGGCCTTGGCCTCCGATGATGATGTGGGCCTGCTCGGTCTCCCGGCGTGTCACTTTCGCCGCCGGCCAGGGAGCGGTAGGGCCGTGCTGGTGGTCGACCGCGCCTCCAACCCAGTCTCCGAACCGCTCGGCGACCATATCGACCACTCTGTCGTGCTCGATGGAACCCGCCGCCGCCACGACCATCGAGCCCGCGCCGTAGCGCCGGTTCCAATAGCCGTGGATGTTGTCCCGGGTCATCGCCCGGATCGAGTCTCTCGTCCCGAGCACGGGAGCTTCTAGCGGGTGGTCGACGAAGACGGCGGTGCTGAAGTTCTCGAACGCCACATCATCGGGGTCGTCCTCATTCATGTTGATCTCTTCTATGACCACCTGACGCTCGGCGTCGATCTCGTTCTGTCGAAACGCCGGCCGCTGGATCATCTCGGAGAGGACATCGAAACCGGTGGCCAGGTCCTGATCGAGGAGACGGGCCCAGTAGCAGGTGCTCTCCTTGGAGGTGAAGGCGTTCGACTCGGCTCCTATGGCGTCGAAGATCTCCGACACCTGCCGCGCGGACAGTTTCTCCGACCCCTTGAAGAGCAAGTGCTCGAGGAAGTGCGATGCGCCTTCCTCCCTAGGCCCCTCGTCGCGAGTGCCGGTGTCGACCCAGCATCCGAGGGCTACCGAACGGAGTGAAGGCATGGGCTCGGTGATCACGCGAAGCCCATTGGGGAGGGTTGTCAGGTCATAGTGCACGGAGGGAGTGTATGAGGGTGGCCCCGGTACGCCAGCCGTCTGATGGTGTCCCGGCTGGCGTCAAGCGCTCTTTGACACATATGAGACAATGGCCCGCTATGCGTGGACGCGACCAGACATTCCTCGCCGACCTGATCGGCGCCGAAGATCAGGCAATCGAGGCTGTCGTCAGCCGCTATCAGCGGGTGGCCCCGGCGGTCACCCGGTTTGCGAGGAGTCTGTCGAAGAACCCGAACCTCCGGGTCCGGCTCGGGCCGGAAGCCGCCGCCTCAGACGACGAAGTGGTATGCGACCCTCGCATCTTCCAGGCGGCCTACCACCGCAACGCTCCCGTCACTCCCGACGAGGTCGCGTTGGCCTCCGCGCTGCACGAGGTGATGCATCTGGTCACTACCAACCTCGACGAGACCCGCGAGCTGCCCGAGGACTGGCCGGTTGAGGGCGAATCGGCGCCCGAGGCCAAGAGCGAGCCCGCGCCCGAGGCCAAGGTCGACCTGCTGACGGCTTTGGAGAGGACCAACCGACCCGTGGCCGAGATCTTGTTCTTCTCGCTCGAGGACGCCAGACAGGAGGTTCAGGGCCTCTCGGTGTACCCCGGTGCCCGCTCGGTCCTCTCGGACCTCTATCTCTCGTCGCTGGGACAGGCCATCGCCCGCTCCGGGTCCCTGAGCCAATTCGTCCTGGGCTGCTTCCTGCTCACCGGCGGCTATGTCGAACGCGAGGTGTTGGAGAGGAGACTCGATCCGCGGGCGACCGCAGCCATCGACGACGGGAGTCATCACTGCGACATGGCCGCCGAGTCGGATGATCCCTGGGAAGTTGCCCAACTTGCTCTGGAGCTCGAGGCGATTGCCCGTGTCCACGGGCTGATCACCGAGGTTCCGGCCAACGCCACCAACGCACAAAGGCAGATGGCAGGGCGTGCGGACGCTGAGCAAGCCGCCGAGGGCGTCGACACGGTCCGGATGACGTCGCCGATCGTCGCCGACTCCGACTCCTATCAGGACACCCGCAGGTCTGCCGAAGCTCGCTCCGGTGATTCCGACCGCAGAGGCGCCTCTGACATCGCCGGCGAAGAAGGCACAGACCAACTGCTTCGTGTCAGCCAGTCACCCGATGTGTTCCTGCCCACCGGTCAGGGTGGCAAGCTGGTCATCGGTCCCATCCCGGCCTCCTTCTCCCGTTTCTCCAATGAAGGCGACACTGCCTTGGCATCAGCCGCCAAGAAGTGGGGGGTGGCGCAGCGCAAGGTCTCCGGTGAGCTGTATCCACTGTTCACCGCCAACCAACGTCGTGGGCTGCGCTCCGGCTTCGACCAGGGTGATGTCTCCCCTCATGCCGCCCTCTTCATCGGGGCCGGGCTCTACCAGCGGCTCTACGAGAGAAGGGCCGCCCGGACCAGGCGGGCGTATGCCGTGTCGCTTCTGGTCGACGCCTCGGCCTCGATGCTGAGCCCGGGGAGAGGGAGCGGAACAGTCGGGACGTCTTGGGCGATGCCCGCGGCCCTGCTCGGGGCATGGACGATGGCCCGGCTCTGTGACGAGCTTCAGATCGACTTCGAGGTGGCACTCTTCAACCGGGGCTACGCCGCCCATCCCGACGACACCGAGGACTCATACCGCCGCAAGCGCGCCGCTGCCAGCGCAGGTCTGCGACGTACCCAGGGCACCGCCGCCGACCGCCTGACCACCACGGTGAACCATTATCTGGTCAAGCCATTCGAGAGACGTTGGCGAGACGCCGAGCCCGCTCTCGCCGGTCTCTTCTATACGGCAGCCGAGCCGAGGAAGGCCGCCACCCTGGCCCGGCGTGACCCGACCACCGCCCCCCCGGTCTCGCTGTTCGAGAAGGCGGCCAACGTCGACGAGTTCAACATCATCCACGCCGCGGAGCGGATGGCCCGGCTAGGTGCGCAGGTGAGGGTGCTCATGGTGCTCGCGGACGGCATGACCCGCGGCTCACTCGAATCTCTCGCCACGTCGGTTGCCGCGGTCGAAGCCAGCGGCACCACCGTCATCGGCATCGGGATCGGTGACCACACCGTCGACGAGGCCTATCGCCGGCACGAGGTGGTCTCACAGCCCGAGGAGCTGGCCCAGGCCATGATCAACGGCACCCGCAATGCCCTGCGCAGGAGTCTTGCCCTGTGGGGCATGGACACCTGGTGGCTCAAGCCATCGCAAACAAAGACAAACCAGGAGTCGGCAGTTGCCTGATAAAACAACATTCGAGGACCCGTCGGGCGAGGGACCCCCCATCACGCTCGAGAAGTTCGAGGTCACCAAGGACGCCGAGGATTCCGAGCTCAGGCTGAGGAAGATCCCCGAGCCAGACCCGCATTACGTGGACCTCGGGATGCTCTATCGTTTCGCCCAGATCGAGAAGACCCGAGTCTCCGGAGCCGAAGGCCTGGTCCCGCTCCACATCGCCGTTCGCGGTCACATGGGAACCGGGAAGGACCACGACATCGAGCAGTTCGCCGCGGCCATGGGTCTTCCCTACTTCCGCATCCCGCTCACCGGAGAAGTACGTGACGTGACCCTGATCGGGTCGACGCGTCTCCACGGAGATGGAAAGGGCGGCACCGAAAGTCGCTGGGAGGACGGGGACATCACACGGGCCTTGCGCGGCCCAGCCCTGCTCAACCTCTCCGAGCTGAACGCGGCCGGGGCCGAGACCCTGTTCGCGCTCCACGGGCTACTCGACCGTTACAGCGCTCTCGACCTGCCAACGGGCGAGACGGTCAGGCTCCGCCACGACGTGCGCGTGTTCGGGACGATGAATCCCACCGATCTCCGGGACTATGCGGGCACCCAAACCTTGAACAAGGCGTTTGCCGATCGGTGGGTCATATGGGAAAAGAGCTTCCCGGGCAACGACCAGGTCGTGGCCATGCTCACCAGGCGCTATCCCAGTCTCAACGAGCAGTACGTGACGGCCATTGCCCGACTGGCAGTCGAGGTGAACGCGTCGTTCGAGGCCCAGGACTCTGGCGTAAGGGTGGAAACACCGCTCTCGCTTCGTTCCGTGTTGGATCGGATCCCGACCGGGCTGTTGGTATACGCCGACCGCACCGACCCCCTCCGTCATACCTGGGAGGAGTATGTGCTTCCCCATGTCGATCAATTCGATCGCGACCACTACGAGACGGTCTGGAACGCGGTGGTGCGCAAAGGCCCCACAGTCAATCCCTACTGAGCCGACTGTCCGCTCCCGGGTGTCATCCCCTGTGCCCGCGACCAGGAAGGGTCGACGGACTATCCGGGCGCTTTAGTAGCGTGGCCTCCATGCCATACGACATGGGCAATGCCCAACTGGATGCGATGGTGGCGGAGTTGGTGGCGGCAGCCAGCACCAATCCTGGCGGGGACCTCATCGGTGAGATGATCGTGACCGCCCTCAAGCTGGGACGTGACGGGGCGTCACCAGCCGATCTCAAGCTCATCAACACCGCGCTCAAAGAGATGCGCTATTCCAACCTCGTCTTCTCCCGCCACAACGAGCCCAAAGTGACCATCTACGGCTCGGCCCGGCTCGGCCCCGAAGACCCCAACTACAAGATCACCGTGGAGTTCGCCTCGACAATGGCCCGCAGCGGTTGGGGAGTGATCACCGGTGCCGGCCCCGGCATCATGGAGGCCGGCAACCGAGGAGCAGGCATCGAGCGCTCCTACGGCGTCAACATCCGACTCCCCTTCGAGTCGGA
>DASWKK010000236.1:0-5058 GCA_036396655.1 Acidimicrobiia bacterium | reverse complement strand
GTCGGTATGGCTCACCACCAGGTTGACTCCAGCCGCGAGCAGCCGGAAGGCCCGAGCCGACGGGGAACGACCGGCCAGGATCCGGTTGACGGGTTCGAAGAGCAATGGATGGTAGGTGACGAGCAGGTCGACAGGCTCTTTCTCCAAAACCGATACGACCTCTTCGGTCACCTCATGGCACACCGCGACCGAGTCGGCCTGAGCAGCGGGGTCCCCTAGTTGCAGCCCCACCGGATCCCAGGAGGCGGCGTACTCGGGACGAGTCCTCTCAGCCAGAGTCGAGACGAAGCTGGCGACAGTGGGCACGAAGCGATGGTAGATCAAGGTGGGAGCAGCCCTGTCCTCCCCACCCCCCCCGGCCCTTCGGGCCACCTCCCCCAACGTCGCTTCGCTCCTGGGGGAGGAAACGGTCGCCTCGCTCCGGGGGGTGTTTCTCCCCCCAGCGAACGAAGTGAGCGTTGGGGGGAGTCCGGCGAAGCCGGGAGGGGGGTCCTGAGGATCCCCTCGACCGCAAGGGCGCGCCAAACCACATCGCATCATCAGGTGTCTTAACCTCTCCCTCTTGGATCTCACCTCGCCGCTCGACTGGGCACCACCCGAAGACTGGATCCGGGTGCAGGTGATCGACTCTCACGCCGCCGGGGAGCCATTCCGGGTCATCATCGGTGGGACGAGCACCGTCCCGGGTGAATCCATGATCGAGAGACGTCGTTTCGCCAGGGAAAACCTCGACGAGTTGAGACGAGCCCTGATGTGGGAGCCGCGCGGCCACGCCGACATGTATGGGGGCTTGGTCGGTCCGCCCACAGACCCAGCCAGTGACCTCTCGGTGCTCTTCCTCCACAACGAGGGATTCTCCACGATGTGCGGTCACGGGATCATCGCCCTGACCAAGGTCGTGCTCGACACCGGGATACTCCCCCGCCTTGAGCCGGAGACACAGATCAAGGTCGATACCCCGGCCGGTCAGATCGAGGCTGTCGCCATGATGACCAACGGCATGGTGAGCAGCGTTCGGTTCCGCAATGTGCCTTCCTTCGTCGTGGACCTGGAGAACACGGTCGAGGTGCCCGGGCTTGGAGACGTCAGGTACGACCTCGCCTTTGGCGGGGCTTTCTACGCCTTCGTCGACGCATCGGTGCTCGGATTGAGCTTGCACCCGCAGGACACATCACAGCTCATCGCCGTCGGACGGGCGATCAAGGAAGCCGTGGCCGGATCACGATCGATCCCCCACCCCACCCAGCCTGAGCTCGGGTTTCTCTACGGCGTCATCTTCATCGGCCCCGCCGATGACCCCTCAAACCATTCTCGAAATGTGTGTGTTTTCGCCGACGGGGAAGTGGATCGTTCTCCCACCGGCACCGGCGTCAGTGGCCGCCTGGCCATCCATCACGCCAGACGGGAGATCGCTCCAGGCGAGACCATCACTATCGAGAGCATCGTGGGGAGCACATTCCAAGGGCGCATTGCCGGCACCACCGACTTCGAAGGTGTCCATGCCGTCATTCCCGAGGTCACCGGAACCGCGCACATCACGGGTCGAAGTGAGTTGTGGCTGGACCCGGCGGACACCCTGGGGGCCGGGTTTCTGCTTCGCTAGTGGTCTGTCGCTGAAATAGGGCGAGGGTGTCTCCGAGTCATCGGCGTCATCTGGCAAGGAGAAAAGCGCAGTCGCAGCCGGAAGCTGCGGCGAGCATTTTGGACACAGCCAGGGGCGTCGAGGGCCGGAGAGACACCGCCAGTATTTCTGCGACGGGCCACTAGTAGCCGCTCAGGGCGCCGATCTTTCGGCCGTACTCGAGTGCACGGCCGAATACCCACAGAGCTAGCGGATACATGACCAGTGAGAATGCTCCGAGCGCGGCGATGGCTTGCCACGCGCTCGGGCCGGGAAGCACCTCTCCTTGCGGCATCAACACTCGCCGCAGGGCTTGGATCACATAGGTGTGGGGTATCACCCAGGAGAAGGCTCGTAGCCAGGACGGCAGCAACTCGACGGGGAAGAAGGCCCCGGAAAGGACGGAAGCGGCGATGGTGTATAGCTGCAGCACCGGATCGGTGCGCTTGGACAGCACCTTGATGCTGGCCCCGAGGATGCCGATGGCGAGCGTGGCTGCGAAGCCCATGAATACGATCAATATTGCTGTGGGGACCCCCTCGAGGGCGTAGCTAGCCCCCAGAGGAATGGAGAGAAGGACCATCAAGGATGCGGTGGCGAACGCCTGGAATGTGGGCCACGGCACGAGGGCGAACGGCAAGGCTCGCCAGGGCATCGGCTCCACCAGAAACATCTCGAGCTGCCCCTGCGTCACGAAGTTCAGCATCGCACCGCCGAACGAATTGAGGGTCACGCCGAGCACGCTCATGGTGGCCACCCCAAGGACGACAAAGGTGTAATAGTCGAAGGCGACATCGACACCGTTCTCGCCGACCAACTCGGACACGAAAAGGAACGTGACGATGGGTACGAAAGTGGCCAGACCTTGCATGACGAGGGCGAGGGGGTAGTTGAGAGAGTCCCGCACCCCGATGTGAAAGAACGCGCTTCCGATCTGAGCGCCTCGGCGCGCCCGCCTGGCCAGACCGGAGGCAACACTCACTGCGGGAGATCCTTCCCCGAAACCCGGAGCATCTCGCGAAGTACATCCCGCAGCCGGGGCTCGGTTCGCCCGATTGAGTTGATGTGGTCGACGTGACCGTTCAACTCCTTGATGATGATGCCCATGGGAAGCTCGGTCGTGACCGAGAGCAGAGACCCGTCGCTCTCAACGGCGTCGACCCCCGCGAGCCGACCCAGAATCGAGGAGCAGCTCTCGGCAACATCCTCTCCGTCGAATTGGATCTCGACCACGGGCCGTTTCGCATGGGCAAGCATCGTGTCGAGATCGCCCGAGTAGACGACGTGGCCCCTGTCGAGCAAGACAACCTGATCGTCGAGCAATTCCACCTCGTCGAGTCGGTGAGAGCTGATGAGCACAGCCAACTCCTGCTCTTTGGCGATGTCCTGCACCAGACCCAGCAACTCGAAGGAGCCGATTGGGTCGACGGCGCCCGTTGGCTCGTCGAGAATCAACACCGCCGGCTCATGGAGAATCGCACGCGCCAGCATGAGTCGAGCCAGCATCCCCGAGGACAGCGCGAAGCCGACTCGATCCCTGGCGTGGAGGAGCCCGACCTTGTCGAGGGTCTCATCGATTCGGTCGCCGAGAGTTCTCCTCGACATCCCCTGAAGACGGCCGTGAAAAGCGAGGTTCTCTCGACAGGTGTGTCTCAGGAGCAGAGTTCGGTTCTCGGCGGGCATGAAACCGACGAGTCGACGAACTGCAGACGAGTCACGGGTCGCGTCATAACCAAGGATCGAGGCATGTCCCGCGGTCGGTGTCGTCAAACCTGTGAGGACCCTGAACAAGGTGGACTTGCCAGCCCCGTTGGGGCCTAGCACTGCCAGAACTTCGCCGGGCCGCACCTCGAGAGAGATGTCGTCAATCGCCACCACCGGCTCCTTCACCGAGGTGCGCAACAGCAACTTCATACCTCGCGAGTAAGGCTCGTACACCTTGCGCAGGTGATCGATGATGACGATGGGATCAGACATGACCTACTCTTTTTGCGATCCCGTATCGGGACGACGCTGGCAGCGAGACTACTTTCGCCGACCCGCAACCTCACTATCGACCGCAGCCAGGCCCCACTGAACTCGTAGTCACCAAACGCCGCGGCCGGGCTGCTGAACTGGTGCGATCATGTCCGATCAAGTCAGGGTTCACGGGGTGCTCGTCACCTTTCGACGTCATACGTCTCTGTCGACGACGTTGGACCGTTTGAGAGGACAGACCAGACCACCGGACCGCTTGTTGGTGATCGACAACGGGAGTGATTCGGAGGTGCGAGCGATCGTGGAGCGGCACAACGCCACCGGCCTCTCCGCCGAGTACGTCGACGCCGGCGACAACCTGGGCCCGGCCGGGGGTTACGCAATGGGCATTGAGATGATCCTGGCCGACGCAGGGGAAGAAGACTGGATCTTCCTGTTCGATGACGACGACCCACCCTTCTTCGATGACGCCATCGCCAACGCGCTGGATTTCGGTCGGGAGATGGTCAGGAGAGACCCGTCGACCTGCGGGGTCGGAATCAGCGGTGGCCGATTCGACTTGCGACGCGGTCGCGTAATCAGAATCGCCGACGATCAGATTCACGGACCGGTTCCCGTAGACCACATCACCGGTGGTGGCCTCCCGGCTTACCTCGTCGTGGCCGTGCGCCAGGTGGGAACACCCCTTCGGTCGCTCTTCTTCGGATTCGAGGAGCTCGAGTACGGCTTGAGGATCATCCGCCATGGTTTCACCCTCTACGCCGACGGTGAACGATGGGCAGAGAGGAAGAAGGTCAAGAGGGGGATCGGGCTCCTGCCACCCGAGGAAGTCTCAGCGAACAGGGCGGCACGCACCAGAGTGACGATCGCCGAGCCCTCATGGCGTCGTTTCTACAGCTTGCGCAACTTGATCTACGTCCTCCGCCTGGCCGGGGCGGACGGAACTGCGATCCGAATCGCCATCACCAGGGGATTACTCAAACCGCTTCTGAACCTGCCGATCGCCCCACGCCGCGCATGGAACAGTCTCGGCTCGAACTGGAGGGCGATTCGGGACGGATGGAAGGGGCGCCTCGGCCGCACCTTTTCCCCCGACATCGAGCCCGAGACCCGACTCGCCTAGTGGTCGGGGCACTACAACTAGGTCCGGTCCCCGACCCGGGCAACCCAATCGGAAACCAGGTCGATGATCGCATCCTGGGCGGTCACATCCTGGATGTTGGCGATAGTGCCGGCCACGACGTTGATCTCTACCTGTGTCTCGGCGGCGCCGAGGATCCGACCCAATGATGCCGCCCTGGCCATCTCGAATTCGGCCGATCGCTGCTCGTCGTCAGCACCGAAGACGAAGTGCACATTGGCCCCGCGCCGCAAGACGATCTCGAGGGGGCCGAGGAAGCGAGTGCTGGCACCGCCGTTGTCTTGATCCTGGGGGGTCTGGCTTCCACCGAAGGCACCTC
>DASWKK010000235.1:0-16836 GCA_036396655.1 Acidimicrobiia bacterium | reverse complement strand
CATCACCGCCCCTGCATAAACGATGATCTGGACCGCGGCCACCAGATGGGCGAGCTGGACGACGTAGAGCACGGCAACCGAGAACAGAGTGCCCAGCAGACCCATTGCCGAATAGATCGGGTTTCGGGCAACGACCACGGTTACCGCCCCCGCCAGCGCGGAGATGCCCATGACCACGAACAGAATCCCCTCAACCATCGGAACCGCTCCTATCCCGGCTGCTCCGATCACGCTCTTCCTGGTTGGGCTCTGGATCCCACTCGGCCGGTCCCGGTGTGTTGCGCCACATCTTCAGACCCTCGTAAGCGGCCACGCCGGAGGGTGCGGTCGCCCGGAGCCAGCCGTCGGCCGCATCGAGCTCGTCGAGATCGGCCAACTTCTCATCGGGAAACATGTGCGGCACGTTGCCGCCACGGTCCATGAGCAACGTCTCCTTGGTGTAGATCGCATCGCTCCGGTTGGTGGTCGAGATCTCGAAGAGATGGCTCATCGTGATCGCCTCGGTGGGGCAGGCTTCGACGCACAACCCGCAGAAGATGCAGCGCAAGAGGTTGATCTCGTAGACGAAGCCGAATCGCTCGCCCGGTGAGGTGGGGCTCTCCGGATCGTTGTCCATGCCTCGGACGTAAATGCATTGGGCAGGGCACGCTCCGGCACAGAGCTCACATCCGATGCACTTCTCCATACCGTCGGGGTAACGATTGAGCACATGCCTGCCATGGAACCGCTGTGGCTTGACCCTCTGTTCTTTGGGGTACTGGGTGGTGACCAACTCATCGCCGGCAATGGTGCGGATCATCGTCCCACCGGTCACTCTCAGACCTTTGATCAGCTCCTTGATGAGACCCATGACTAGCTCCAGGGAGGACCGAATTGACGGAACGAGATCACGAAGGTGGACAAGACGAGCCAACCCAACGCACCGGGTATGAGACGCTTCCAACCCAGTTGCATCAGCTGGTCATATCTCAGTCGGGGAAGAGTCGCTCTTATCCAGAAGAACATGAAGACGATGAAGTACGTCTTGGCCAGGAAGTACACGGTGGGCAGGATCGCCGAGATGAACCCGGGCAGCACATCGTCGAAGGTAGGCCCGTTCCAACCACCGAGAAAAAGTGTCGCCGCAATGGCCGACATGGAGAAGATGTTGACGTACTCCGCGAGAAAGAACATGGCGAATCTCATGCCTGAGTACTCGGTGTGGAACCCACCGACGATCTCTTGCTCGGCTTCGACCAGGTCGAACGGGGCCCGATTGGTCTCGGCCACGATGGCGATGAAGAAGATCGAGAAGGCCACTATCTGAGGAAAGATGTTCCACCGGGGAACAAAGCGAAGCACCGGCTCCAGGCGCGGTATGAGATCGCCCCAGGTGCCCGACTGTCGGCTGACTATCTCGGCGAGGGAAAGGGTGCCTCCTTCTCCCTGAGTCGCCGAGAACATGACGACCGAGACCATGGCAAGACCCATGGCGGCTTCGTACGAGATGGCCTGGGCTGTCGCTCTCACCCCTCCGATCAGGGGATACTTCGACCCCGACGACCATCCGGCCAGGACCACCGCGTAGACCGCCAGCGACGACATGGCGAGGATGAACAACAGCCCGACGTTGAGGTCTGCGCCCTGTAGAGCAACCTCGCGCTCACCGATCATGAACGGCTTGCCCCACGGCACCATCATGAAGATGAGGAAGGCGGGAATCACCGCAAGGAACGGGGCGAGGACATACATGCCAAGCTCGGCTTTGCGCGGGGTGATCGATTCCTTGAAGAAGAGCTTGAGTCCGTCGGCCACAGTCTGGAGCACCCCAAAAGGGCCGGCCCGGTTGGGGCCGATCCGGCTCTGCATGTCAGCCAGGATCTTCCGCTCCGCCCACACGTTGAGGACGGTGACCACCATCAGCAGAACGAAAGTGAGTACCACCCTGAGCAGAATGATCCAGAATTCGGGCCAGCTCACTTGCCCACCGTCGTCACCCTGACCACGGCATCGGTCCCCAAGGAAGAACCGCCAGGCTGGTTGAACGGCACGTACACCACACCCGGCGGGGTCAGCTCGTCGATCACCGCCAGGAACTCGCCGTTCCCGTGCTTGGTAACGACGTGGATTCGATAGCCGGCCTGAGCACCCACTCTCTTGGCATCCTCCGGATTGAGGTGCACCAGCGGTCCGGGTGCGAGATGGTGCAGCGTGGGACAGTGTCGCATCATCACGCCGTCGTCGTAGAGAGTCCTCGCCACATGGAGCGTCAATGCTGCCGATGGCGCCTTGTTTCCCTTCAGTGACACCGGTATGTGGTGGAGGACCTGGGATCCGGGTTGGGGCACAACGGCGCCGTCCCTCGCCTCCCATTCGAGATTGTCCCAGGTGACCCCGTCATAGGCCGAAGCCACCGACGCGATCTCCTTGGCGATTAAATCAGGGGAGGTGAGACCGATGGAGCGGCCTACCCGCTGTGCGATGTCGTCGAGTATCGACCAGTCGGGCCGCGTTTGCCCCGGGCCTGGCGAGATGACGTTCACCTTCTGCACTCGCCCCTCGACATTGGTGACGGTCCCTTCCTTTTCGCCGAAACCGGCGGCCGGGAGGATCAGGTCGGCTTCCCGATTCGAGTCGTTGATGAAGATGTCGATCGACACCACATACCCGGCAGACTCGAGGGCGGGAATCACCGGTCTCGGATCGGGCATGTCCCGCAAGGGATCGGACCCGACCAACAATAGGAACCGTATGTCGCCCTTGGCGAGGCCTTCGAACATGGCCCGGGTGTCTTTGCCCCTTCCCGCGGGCAGCTCGCCCCAAGCCGTTGCCAACCTGGAGCGGCCCGACTCTTCGTTGCCCACCCGGCCGGGGAGCAGGTCTGGAGCGAGACCCATGTCGAGGGCGCCAAAGATATTCCCGCGGCGAGCCAAGGGCAGGATCCTGGCCGAGCTCGCTTTGCTTCGGACCAGAGCCGCCACCGACTCGGCGAGGTTGGGACCGTCGGCATGGGATACGAGACCAACCAGAGCCACGACCTTCTCCTTGGACAACGCGGAAAGCAGCTCGGGGTGACCCCCATCGGCGATCTCGTCGAGCAAGGTGAATCCGCCACCGGGCCGGTAGTTGACTTTGATCGCGGCCCGATCGTCGAGACCGGTCGCCCTGGGATGGACCACAACGAGCTTGACGCCGAGCTCCTGTGCCGCTCGCCGCACCCGCAGGTAAAGCGTGGGATGCTCCTCTTTGAGGTCAGGGCCCCACACCAGGATGGTGTCGGCGTCGTCGAGGTCGGAGATGAGGGCCCTGTCGACCGTCGCCGCCAAAAAGTGCGACGAGAGCGAATCGTCGACCCGGGCGTCGACATTGTTGGTGCCGAGCACTACCCGGGCAAACTTGGAGAGCGCGTAGGCATCCTCGTTTGTTCCGCGGGCGCCACCGATCACCGCAAAGGCGTCACTGCCGTCGGCGTCTCTGACCTGTCTGATCCTCTCGGCGACCACGTCGAGGGCCTCGGTCCAGCCGATCTCGACCAACTCCCCGTCGCGTCGGATCAGCGGGGTGGTGACCCGATGGGGAGACTCGAGGTATTCGAAGCCGAAGCGATCCTTGTCCGACAGCCAGCCATGGTTGGTGGCCTCGTTGTCGACACCGACGTAGCGGAGTATCTGGTTCTGGCTGGTGTGGATCGACAGCCGCGGGTGAGCTGTGTCGTGAAGACCCGAGCTCTCGGCCATTGTCAGATCCCAGGGCCTCGCCCGGAAGCGGTACTGCGTGGAGGTGAGAGCGCCGACGGGGCAGATCTGAATGGTGTTGCCCGAGAAGTAGGACGAGAAGGGCAGGTCGGGAAATGTGTTCACCTCGGTCACATTCCCCCGGGACTGGAACTCGATGAGGGGATCCCCACTGATCTCGTCAGAGAAGCGGGTGCAGCGGGCACAGAGGATGCATCGCTCTCTGTCGAGCAGAACCAGGTCGGAGATCGGAATCGGCTTCTCGTAGTTGCGTTTGATCTCGACGAAACGACTCTCCCCCGGGCCATGCGAGAACGCCTGGTCCTGGAGCGGGCACTCCCCGCCTTTGTCACAGACCGGGCAGTCGAGGGGATGGTTTGCGAGCAGGAACTCGAGAACCCCCTCCTGGGCCTTCTTGACCACGTCACTGCGGGTGTCGACGACCATTCCGTCGGCAACCGTGTTGGTGCAAGAGGTCACCAGCATCGGTCCGCGTGGAGTCACCACTTCGACCAGACACATACGACACATCCCCACTGGGTTCATCCGCTCGTGCCAGCAGAAACGGGGGATGTAGGTCCCGTTGTCCTGAGCTGCCTTGATCAGAAGCGATCCGGCAGCAACCTGATGCTCGACGCCGTCGATGGTGACGGTGACGAGTTGGGTGTCCTCGCTCACTGTCTCATCCTCATCGGCGATCCCTCACCCACGACCAGCGAGCGGAAGTCTGCGGGTCGCCCCCCAGAAGTCACGCTCACAACCCCACCTCCACCGGTTTGAGGGGACACCCTCCTAGCTCCACGTGGGCGTCGACCTCGTCGCGGAAGTAGTCGCGCAAGGCGAGGATTGGGGACACCGCCGATGGCCCGAGGGGGCAGATGGTGGTCATCTTTGGCGGCCAGCCCAGGCCGACACTGATGTTGTCGGACACGTCGAGCAGGAGATCGAGATCGACAGATCGACCCTGACCCTCCTCGATGCGACGCAAGATCATCTCCAGCCAGGTGGTCCCCTCGCGGCATGGAGTGCACTGGCCACACGACTCGTGGGCGAAGAAGCGGACGATCCTCTCCGATGCCCGGACCATGCAGGTGGTCTCGTCCATGACGATCACCGCACCCGAGCCGAGCATCGAGCCGGCCTCGGCGCAGATGTCTTTTGTGATCTGGTCGTCCAGATGTATCTCGGGGACGAACCACGGCGCGGAGGCGCCTCCCGGAATCCATGCCTTGAGCGCGCGGTCACCCTTGATCCCCCCTGCGATCTCGTAGATGAGATGACGCCAGGTGATCCCGTGAGGGACCTCGACGTTGCCCGGTCGATTGACATGGCCCGAGACCGAAAGCATGAAGGTGCCGGTGTCAATCGGGTGCCCGACTTCGGTGAACGCCTTGGCCCCCATTTCCAGGATGTGAGGCAGGTTCGACAGGGTTTCAACGTTGTTGACGATGGTCGGCATCATGTACAAGCCCTTGGCTGCCGGGAAGTACGGCGGCTTCAAGCGTGGCTCGCCGCGCAGACCCTCCAGACTGTTGATGAGGGCCGTTTCCTCGCCGCAGATGTAGGCCCCCGCCCCGAGGTGAACCGTGACTTCGAGATCGAAGTCGGTGCCAAAGATCCGGCTTCCCAGATAGCCGCGGGCATAGGCGGCGTCGACCGCGGCTTGAAGCCTGCGGGCCGGTTTGGCGTACTCGCCCCTGATGTAGACAAAGGCGTGATGCACCTCGTTGGCGACGGCCGCGATGATGACGCCCTCCACGATCTGATGCGGGTCACGTTCGAGGAGCTGGCGGTCCTTGAAGGTGCCCGGCTCTGATTCATCGCCGTTGACCACCAGGTAAGCGGGGCGAGCCGGAGCGAGAAAGCTCCACTTGAGCCCGGTGGAGAAGGCGGCGCCACCACGACCAAGGAGACCGGAGGCCTTGATCTCCTCGACCAGCTCATCACGAGTGATCCCGGTGGCGCGGTGGGCCTGGTCGTACCCACCTGTTGCCTCGTACCGTTCGATGGTGTGCGAGTCGGTCGGATGCTCGGTCATCCGCCTCGTGACCACTGGTTGCGTGTTCAAGCGTCTCCCTCGCGCCCGACGGTGCCCAATGACTGAAACGCCGGGTAGGGGCCCAAAGCCCCCTCTTCCTCCTTGATCGCCCAGTCGAAGCTCTTCACCCCGCCGAACAGCTCCTGCATCTCGTCCCCGTTTATCACCTCGGGTCGAGCCCCCTTGAGCCATCTGACCAGATCCCGGGCACGCTCCGGGGTGACCCCTTCGATCAGCTCGTAGTTCACCTGTACCGCAGGCGCTCCCCCGCAGGCGCCGATGCACTCGACGTGTTCAACGGAGAGAAAGCCCTGCGAGTCGGTCTCGCCGTGAGGAACCCCCGACTCATCTTCCACCGCGTGGAGGATGTCGTCTCCTCCCAAGAGCATGCACGAGATCGAGGTGCAGCAGGAGATCAGATGGCGACCGGTCGGCTCCCGTTTGTACATGGTGTAGAAGCTGGCTACTGCGTGGACCTGAGCCGGAGTGATCCCGACCCTACGCGCCACCTCTTCCATGCCCTCATTGGTCAGGTAGCCGTCCTCGGCCATCGCCAGGTAGAGGAGCGGCATCACCGCCGAGCGCTTCTGCGGGTATCGCGAGATGATCGCCCGGGCGCGCTCCTCGGTGGCCTCCGACCATTGACTCATGGATGCCGGAGATTAGGTAGCCCCACCAGCCCGAGCGAAACCAGCCCGCGCCGCTTACCTGAGGTACCTGGCGCCGTTTCTCCCCCCAGCGAACGAAGTGAGCGTTGGGGGGAGTACCCCGAAGGGGCGTGGGGGGTCTTGGGGGGAGTACCGGCGTAGCCGGGGAGGGGGGACCTCCTGGCGCCACCCAGACAGAGAAGCTGGAAGTGGAGCAGAATCAGACCGATGTCTCGATCGTGGCGCGACGATGACCCGGGTCTGCCAATCGCCTTCGGGCAATGCTCCAACGGGGAGTACGAGCCCGAGCCGATCACACCGGTCCGCCAGGAGATGGAGAAGGCGGCGCACGCCGGGATCGACGAAGGAATCCGGCGCACCGGGCTGAGCCGTCGCGAGTTCCTTCGCTCGGCATGTGCGCTGGCCGTCTCGCTCAGCGCCATCGACAACACCATGGCTCGAGCGTTGGGCGTCGCCCCCGGGCTGTGGTACCCCTTCGACCCGGCGGCACGTCACGATACCGACGCGGCAAGGTCGATCCTGGGGCGGGCCCAGTTCGTGTTCGACGTTCAGGGTCACCTACTCGAATACGACCTCGACCCGTCGACAAGGGGGGACTGGTTCTGGGGCCGCAACTTTCCTCAGGCACGCTGTGAGGACGAAGACGACCCCCGCGCCTGCTTTGCCACCAACCACTTCCTCGAGGAGATCTTTGTCAGATCGGATACCACCATGGTTGCCCTATCCGGATTGCCCATCCTGCCCGAGGGAAGCCCGCTATCCGCTGATGTGATGGAGGACACCCGACGAATGGTCCAGTCCCTGTCAGGTGATGAGAGGGTGGTGGTCAATGCCCTGGCGCTGCCTCAAATCGCACCGATCGAGTCGGTCGTAGAGGAGATGGAGCGCACCGTGAACGAGAACACAATCTCCGGCTGGAAGACCTTCACCCACTTCCCCAATGGGATCCCCTGGTGGCTCGACGACCACGAACCCGGCCTCCCTCAAGTCGCCAATCGGTTCTTCGACGAAATCGAGAAGTTGGGATCCCCGATCCTCTTCGTGCACAAGGGTCTCTCCAATCGGGCCCGTTACGGGTCGCCGGAGGACGTGGGACCAGCGGCGCGGGCTCATCCCAATGTGAAGATCGTGGTCTATCACTCCGGATTCGAAGTCGGCGCTCGCGAAGGCCCGTTCACGCCGGAGACAGCACACACCGGGGTCAACCGCCTCATCGACTCGCTTCAGAAGTCAGGGATCGGTCCGGGGGAGAACGTCTATGCCGAGATCGGCTCGACCTGGTGGCACCTGCTGCGTCGACCCGATGAAGCCGCTCACGTGTTGGGCAAGCTCCTCGTCGCCTTCGGCGAGGACAATGTGCTCTGGGGCACCGACTCGATCTTCTACGGGTCGCCACAGGGTCAGATCGACGCCTTTCGGGCGTTCCAGATACCTGCCGCACTGCGAGAGCGGTGGGGTTATCCAGAACTGACTCGAGGGGTGAAGGCCAAGATCCTCGGATGGAACGCCGCCAACCTCTATGACATCGTGCCCATCACCGAACCGGTTGGGTTCACCGTTGCGGATCTGGAGGCGGCGAGAGTGGAGCACCCGGTTCCCACCATGACCTGGGGCCCGTCGACCAGCGAGGAGGTGCGTGAGTTCCGGTTGCATCACCAAGGCTGGCCGTGATACGAAGCCACACTACTCCGTACTGCGTGGTAGTGTCTGACACGCAGTAGCGACAGGGAAGGAGCAATGGACTCGACTCAACTGCTCAAGGGAGTCCTGGACACGGCGGTGCTCGCCGTCCTCAGCAGAGGCAGGACTTACGGATACGACCTGGTGAGACAGCTCCGAACCGCCGGGTTCGACGATGTCGGAGATGCCTCGGTCTACGGCACGCTTCGTCGTCTCTTCGGGGGTGGGTATTTGACCTCGGAGATAGTCCCATCCGAAGAAGGCCCGGCCCGAAAGTACTACGGGATAAACGCAGCGGGCACCGACTTGTTAGAGCGATCCAAGAAGACCTGGCAGGACTTCGCCGGGGTCATGAACCAACTGCTCGAGGGAGAAGAGGAATGAGCATCACGCTGTCGCCATCCAAGTCCGCCTATCTGGCCCGGGTCACCGAGGGACTACACGACCTACCGGCCGAGGAGCGAGAGGAAATGCTCCAGGACCTCGAGGCGCATCTCGCCGAGCTCGAGGATGAGGAGGTCGACCAGGCGTTGGGCACCCCGGAGGCCTTCGTCGAGGAGTTCAGGGTCAGTGCTGGCCTCGACGTCGCGACGACCACTGCCAGACCCGGTCTCGTCGAGCGCTGGCGCACCGCCCTGGATCTTCGATCCGCCTGGTTGAGCGCCCTCGTCGACTGGCCGAGGATCCGCCCCGTATGGGTGTGGACTCGCGGCTGGTTAGTCGTATCTGCCTGGAGCTTCCTCTACGACTACGAGGGGTTCGAGCGCTTTCCCATTCCTTCGATCGACGCGAGCACGGCAGTGGGACTTGCCTTCGTGATCCTCGCCACCTGGCTCTCGCTGTGGGTGGACAAGGGTCAACAAGGGCTGCGGGCCTTTAGCTCCGTCGCCTTCTCCGTCGTCGCCGGTTTTGCCCTGCTCGGGATGCTGCTCAACCCGATGCCGACCTATTCTCAGCTGGTCGAGGTCTACGAGCAACCGGCCTTCGTCGAGCAGCTGACTACGCGAGACGGCAACCCGATCACCAACCTCTATGCCTACGACATGGATGGGAACCCGCTGGACGTACTGCTCTTCGACCAGGCCGGGCGGCCCCTGCTCACTTTCCCGAGCTATGTCTACGAGGAGGCGGAGATCCCCGGGAATGAAGCCGCTTATTGGGACGGCGGGACTGTCACCTTCCCGCGCGACCAGTTCGGCCGCATCATCCCCAACCTCTACCCGCTGGAGCTGGCCGTCCACGACGACTACGGGGAATTGGTCCCGATGGCGCCGCCGTCATTGGGCCTGCCGACGGCCGATCCGGTCGGCGATCAGTCTGACGCCGAGACGGTCCCGACCACCATCATCACCGGTCGCTAAGCGATCGGCGGGGCCTCATGCAACCCAGGTATTGGCTTTCTCTGTCGGGGTGGCGCCAGGAGGTCCCCCCTCCCCGGCTACGCCGGTACTCCCCCCAAGACCCCCACCCCCCTTCGGGGTACTCCCCCCAAGACCCCCCCTCCCCCCTTCGGGGTACTCCCCCCAACGCTCACTTCGTTCGCTGGGGGGAGAAACGGCTCACTTCGTTCGCTAGGGGGAGAAACAGCGCCACCCACGTCAGGTAAGCGGTCGGCAGGGGCTAGCGGTCGACGTCGCCCATCACCGGGTCCATGGAGGCGATGGTGGCCACGGTGTCAGCCATCAGAGAGTCGGCCATGGCGATTGGCAGCGCTTGCAGGTTGGCGAAGGACGGGGCCCTGGTGTGCATCCGATATGGGCGCGCCTTGCCGTCCGAGACCAGATAGCAACCCAGCTCGCCACGGGGCGACTCCACGGCGACGTAGGTCTCCCCCGGGGGGACCTTGAACCCCTCGGTGAACAGCTTGAAGTGATGGATCAGGGCTTCCATCGACTCGTCGATCCGGGCGCGGGGGGGCGGAGTCACCTTGCGGTCGTCGACCCGATAGTCGCCTTTCGGCATCGAGTCCATTACCTGTTCCGCGATGCGCAGCGACTGGATGATCTCATCGACCCGAATCCGGTAGCGGTCGTAGACATCCCCGTGCTCGCCCAGCGGGACCTCGAACTCGTACTGCTCGATCCCGCTGTAGGGGAAGGCCTTGCGCAGGTCCCAATCGACTCCGGCGGCACGAAGCGGGGGCCCGGTGATCCCGTAGGCGATCGCCTCCTCAGCCGAGATGACGCCGACCCCCCTGGTCCGCGACCCCCAAATCGGGTTGTCCTGAAGGAGGTCGTCGTATTGATCAAGGCGTTTTGGCAGCTCGTCGAGGATCTCGGCCACATCGTCCTTCCAACCGGGCGGAAGGTCGGCGGCAACCCCTCCGGGCCGTATGAAGTTGTGATTCATCCGGAGTCCCGTGGTCTTCTCGAAGAAAGCGAGAATCTGCTCCCGCTCCCGGAACCCGTAGATCATCATCGAGACCGCGCCGATGTCCATGCCGTTGGTTGCCAGCGCCACCAGATGCGATGAGCAGCGGTTCAACTCGGTGAGCAAGACCCGAATCGCAGCCGCCCGTGGAGGCACCTCGATCTCGAGCAGACGCTCGACCGCCAGCGCGTGGGCCAGCTCGTTGTGGAATGGGGCCAGGTAGTCCATGCGGGTGACGTTGGTGCCACCCTGGGAGAAGGTGAGCTGCTCCGCCGTCTTCTCCATGCCGGTATGGAGGTAGCCGATGATCGGCTTGGTACGCCGAATGATCTCGCCCTCGAGCTCGATCTGAAGTCGCAGCACCCCGTGGGTGGACGGGTGTTGCGGCCCCATGTTGAGGATCATCCGTTCGTCTTCATCACCGACCGAGTCGTCGAAGACATAGTCGTCTTCGACCACCCTGCCGAATTGCTCGTCGAGTCGGGCATCGGATTCGTGGTCGGAGATCTCTTGGGCGCCCTCGTCGGTGGGGCTGAACTGTGGTTCCTCGGTGCCGGCGACCCAGACATCCATGGTCTCGACGCTCTTGGTGTCGTCGCTCATCTCAGTTCACCTGATGGCTCTCTTTGAATTGCACCGGGACACTTCCGACACCGAAGTCCTTGCGCAGTGGGTGGCCTTCCCATTCGTCGGGCATCAGGATCCGGGTCAGGTCGGGATGACCCTCAAAGGTCACACCAAACATGTCATAAGCCTCTCGCTCGGCAAAGTTGACCCCGGGCCAGATCGGGACCAGTGAGGCGACGGTCGGTTGCTCTCGTGGTGCGGTCGTCGTTATCCTCAGCCTCAGCTTGTGCTGCATGGAGAGCAGATTGGCGACGATCTCGAACCGCTCCGGGCGGGACCGCATCCAGTCGACCACCGTGACGTCGACACACATCTCGAAGCCGGCGTCGTGGGCGGCTCGGGCAAAGTCGAGCCAGCCGTGGTTGGGAACGTGAACCAGGTCCTGACCTCGGGAGACCTCCCACCCGACGTCATCGAACTGCTCGAGCAGGTCATGCAGCACGTCATTGTCGGGGAGGACCCGATCCACGATCGGCTCCACTGCTCGCTCCACCCCGGCGTCGCCCGGCTCGCTCAATTGACGATCTCCCCGCTCATGATCTTGTCGTGCAAGGTCAGAATCCCATGCATGAGGCTTTGCGGCCCGGGTGGGCACCCGGGCACATAGATGTCGACCGGCACCACCTGATCGACGCCCTGGACCAAGGCGTAGTTGTTGAACATGCCACCGGTGGAGGCGCACGCCCCCATCGATATGACCCATTTCGGGTCGGGCATCTGGTCGTAGACCTGCCGCAGCACCGGGGCCATCTTCTGGCTGACCCGGCCGGCAACGATCATCAGGTCGGCCTGGCGAGGCGAGGCGCGAAACACTTCCATGCCAAAACGGGCGAGGTCGTAGTGGGCGGCCCCCGTCGCCATCATCTCGATGGCGCAGCAGGCGAGGCCGAAGGTGGCTGGGAACATCGAGCGGGTCCGCGCCCAGCGGGCGGCGCGGTCGACGGTGGTCATGAGGAGGTTGCCCGGGGCCGTGGTGGCCATCAGCGCTCTCCACCCATCAGATGCACTATGCGGCCTCGTCCGATGTGTCGGCCGTCAGGTACCGGGACCGTCTGTGCACGTTCCAGTCGAGAGCCCCCCGCTTCCAGACATATGCCAGTGTCTCGGCGACGAAGAATGTGAAGATGAACACGGCCGCCACTCCATACCAGCCCAGGGTGTCGAACAGCGAAGCCCAGGCAAACAAGAAGATGATCTCGATGTCGAAGATCACGAACAGCATCGCGACCAGGTAGAACTTGACCGGGAATCGCTGCACCGGCTCGACCTCCGGCACGATGCCGCTCTCGTAGGGATCCAGCTTGGCCCGGGTGGGATTGTTGGGGCTGAAGAACCGGGAGACAATCAGCGACACGGCGACAAACCCTCCGGCAAGCAGAAGCATCAGGCCGATAGGCAGGTAGTCGGCGAGAGTCACCATCGGAGCTTAGAACGGGGTGGTGGGTGGGTTAAATCACGCCGACCGGATTCGACCTGCGCACCTGCTTTGCCGGGACTCGGGGAACCCGCGCTATTCGACCGTCTTGAGCAACTCCAGGTTGAGACGGTTGTAATCCACGAGATTGGGGTCGGCGACACCCGCATACTCCCAGTGCCAGGGCTCGCGCGTCGAGCGGTCACAAGCAGCCCACTTTGGATGGACCCAACCGAAGCGATGAGCATTTCCTTGCAGCCAGCGGAAGGCGCGGTCGTTGCAGCTCAAGACACTCCGACCGCTGGTGAAGTCGACGGCGCGTCCCCAACCATGGTTGGAGAACCCGGCACGAGCGATCGGCGGGCCGGAGCACACCCGGACCGCCTTCGACCCGGTCTGAAGCTTCTCGCCGGTCAGGGGATCGGTCTCGAAAACAGGCTCTTCCTCATAGGGGCAACGCCTCTCATACGAGGCTTTCTGGACGTTGTAGGAGCGATAGCAGTCCTCCCACCCGAGCTCGATGTCGTCCCTCTCCGCCGCTTCCATCAACAAGGCGTACATGTAGGCCGCATCTCTTTCGAGGGTGCAGCCGTTGAGCGTCATCAGGCGGTTCTTGTCGATTGCGCCGTTGACATACCCGTCGATCTCGAGATCGAGGGTGTACGCCTCGTCACTGACCGGCGTGTAGTCGGGAGCCGGGCCGGTTGCGAGGGCGGAAGTTAGCGCGAGGATTACGACGAGTAGAGGCATATTGATGGTTTGATGACCCCATCAACATCGGCTGAAAGCCAATGCCTCTTTAGGCGTTCAGTCCTGTCCGGCCATCTCCACTTGGGGCCTTTCCGGGGTGTCGGACGGGGCCACCGCTTCGAAAGTCAACTCGTCGTTCTCGCTGTCGACGCCGACCAGGATCGTGATCCCGGCCTTGAACTCGCCCAGCAGCACCCGCTCCGAGAGCGGGTCTTCCAGGAGACGCTGGATCGCACGACGCAGCGGCCTGGCTCCGAGCTCCGGGTCATAGCCTCGGGACCCGAGGTGTTCCTTGGCGTCGTCGGTCAGAACCAGGTCGAGATGCTGGGCCTCGAGCTGATCGCGCACTCGCTCCAACATGAGGTCGACGATCGACTTCAGCTCGTCCATCGCCAGCTCGTGGAACACGATGATCTCGTCGAGCCGATTGATGAACTCCGGGCGGAAGTGCTTCTTGAGCTCGTCGGTCACACGCTCCTTCATGTGCTCGTAGTTCATCTCCTCATCCTCGGCATGGAAGCCAACAGACTTCTTGTGAAGGTCGCGTGTGCCGAGGTTGGAGGTCATGATGATGACGGTGTTCTTGAAGTCGACAGTCCGACCCTGGGCATCGGTCAGACGGCCCTCCTCGAGGATCTGGAGAAGCGTGTTGAACACGTCGGGGTGGGCCTTCTCTATCTCGTCGAAGAGGACCACGGAGAACGGCTTGCGTCTCACTGCCTCGGTGAGCTGGCCACCCTCGTCGTAACCGACGTAACCGGGAGGCGAGCCGACCAGGCGACTCACGGTGTGCTTCTCCATGTACTCGGACATATCGAGCTGGATGAGTGCGTCTTCCTGACCGAAGAGGAACTGAGCCAGAGCCTTGGCCGTCTCCGTCTTGCCCACACCCGAGGGGCCCAGGAAGATGAACGAACCAGATGGACGACGCGGGTCCTTGAGCCCAGCACGTGTCCGCCTGATCGCCTTGGACACAGCGGTAATCGCGTCGTGCTGACCGATGATCCTCTTGTGCAGCTCGTCCTCCATGTGGACGAGGCGAGCGGTCTCCTCCTCGGTGAGCCGGTGAACGGGGATCCCGGTCCACTGGGCGAGAACCTCAGCTATCTCTTCCTCATCGATGACCCAGCCGGATTCGGCCTCGTCGGCCTCCTTGACCGCGCGGTCGCTGAGGAGGATCCGCTCCTCGTCGCGGAGATTGGCGGCCCGCTCGTAGTTCTCACGGGCGACGGCGTCCTGCTTGTCCTTGCGGAGATTGGACAGCTTCTCGTCGATCGCAGTGATCTCGGGAACGGCGCTGGTCCGCATGATCCGGGTCCGGCTGCCTGCCTCATCGATGAGGTCGATCGCCTTGTCGGGGAGGAATCGATCGGACAGATAGCGGTCGGCCAGATTGGCCGCGCTGACGATGGCTTGATCGGTGAATCGCACCGAATGGTGAGCCTCATAGCGATCCTTGAGGCCGAGCAAGATCTGGATGGTCTCGCTGACCGATGGCTCGTCGACCTGGATCGGCTGAAAACGGCGTTCGAGGGCGGAGTCCTTCTCCAGGTACTTGCGGTACTCCTCGAGCGTGGTGGCACCGACGGTCTGCAGCTCACCGCGGGCCAGCATCGGCTTGAGGATCGATGCGGCATCGATGGCGCCTTCAGCCGCGCCGGCGCCGACCAGGGTGTGGATCTCGTCGATGAAGAGGACGATGTCGCCGCGGCTCTTGATCTCTTTGAGCACCTTCTTCAAACGCTCTTCGAAGTCACCCCGGTAGCGCGAACCTGCGACCAAAGCCCCGAGGTCGAGCGAGTAGAGGTTCTTGCCCTGGAGGTTCTCGGGAACGTCTTTGGCCACGATGCGCTGTGCCAAGCCCTCGACGATGGCCGTCTTGCCCACCCCGGGCTCTCCAATGAGAACGGGGTTGTTCTTGGTGCGTCGGGACAGGATCTGCATGACCCGCTCGATCTCGCGGGTGCGGCCAATGACGGGGTCGAGCTTCTTCTCCCGGGCGAGCTGGGTGTAATTCCGCCCGAACTGATCGAGCACCGTTGACCCTCCCGGGGAGGACTCCCGGCTGCTCGAACTCGATGGCTCAGATGCTTGCTGCTCGCTCCCTCCGGGACCGGAGAGCAGCTGGATGACCGTTTGGCGCACTTTCTGCAGCTCGGCACCCAGTTGCTGAAGGACTTGAGCGGCGACACCCTCGCCCTCGCGTATAAGACCGAGAAGGATGTGCTCGGTCCCGATGTAGTTGTGACCGAGCTGGAGAGCCTCACGAAGACTGAGCTCGAGCACCTTCTTGGCCCTCGGGGTGAAGGGGATATGACCCGATGGCGATTGCTGACCTTGGCCGATGATCTTCACGACCTCTTCACGAACCGAGGCGAGGTCGATGTCGAGGCTCTCCAGAGCCTGGGCCGCGATGCCTTCGCCCTCGTTCAGCAGGCCGAGAAGGATGTGCTCGGTCCCGATGTAGTTGTGATTAAGGAGGCGTGCCTCTTCTTGGGCCAGGACTACGACCCGTCGGGCACGATCTGTGAAGCGTTCAAACACCTTCGACTCCTGACCCTGACATACGCAAGTTTACCACCGGCGGGTTCCTGACCTTCGGGCTTGGCTTCTCATCCAAGTGCACGTAATAGCATCGTCACAGATGGAAGACCTCCAAAGCCTCATTCGTATTCCAATTGTCTGGGATTCTCTCGCCCGTGTCGAGGAGAGGTTGCTGGAGGCGGCAGCCGCCGACGACCCCTATCTGACCAAGATCGCACAACACCTTCTCCTGGCGGGGGGCAAGCGGTTCCGACCCCTCTTGGCCCTCCTCGCAGCCGAGTTCGGCCATACCCGGGATCACCGGCCCACCGAAGCAGGAGTGTCGGTTGAGCTGATCCACGTCGGCTCGCTCTATCACGATGACGTGATCGACGAAGCGGACATAAGGCGTGGGGCGGCATCCGTCAACGCCAACTGGACCAACACCGTTGCGATTCTGGCCGGAGACTTCCTCATGGCGAGGGCCTCGGAGGTGGCAGCCACCCACCTCAGCCAGGAGTCGGTGCGGCTACTCGCGGCGACCTACGCCGATCTGGTGCAAGGCCAGACCCGCGAGCTGCAACTCGACTTCGATCTCGACCACGACGTCAAAGATTACGAGCAGGTGATCGCCGGCAAGACGGCCTCATTGATTCGGACATCGGCTCGGCTCGGTGCTCTCGCCTCCGACGCGCCCGTGGCGGTGGTCGAGTCCCTCTCCGACTGGGCCTGGGAAGTCGGCATGGTGTTCCAGATCGCCGACGATGCCCTCGACCTGGTTGCCGACGGCGAGACGATCGGGAAACCGGCAGGCTCCGACATTCGGGAGGGCAAGTTCACCATGCCGGTGCTGGAAGCGCTGATCGGCCGCGATGGGCCCCGGGTCCGCGAGCTCTTGGAGAGCGATCATCCGTACCCGGACAGTGTGGTCAACGAGGTGATCGACATCGTGCGAGCAGGAGGCCACATCGACTCCGCCTTGACCGAAGCGAGAAGACGACTCGAGATCGCCTCGGACGCCCTGGCCGGTCTGCCCGAGGTGGAGGCAAAGAA
>DASWKK010000234.1:0-27402 GCA_036396655.1 Acidimicrobiia bacterium | reverse complement strand
GTTTGAGAGGAGCTGCCCCTAGTACGAGAGGACCGGGGTGGACGTACCTCTGGTGTGCGAGTTGTACTGCCAAGTGCACGGCTCGTTGGCTATGTACGGACGGGATAAGCGCTGAAGGCATCTAAGTGCGAAGCCCACCTCAAGATGAGACTTCCCACCGGATTAACCGGTTAAGGCCCCTGGTAGAAGACCAGGTTGATAGGCCGGACGTGTAAGCACAGCAATGTGTTCAGCGGACCGGTACTAATAGGCCGAGGGCTTGGAATGAATCCTCGATGTTTGTGCTCGCTATGGAGTCCTCGGGTTGCCGGGACTCAAAGATTTGTCCGGTGGCTACAGCGGCGGGGAACCACCCGTTCCCATTCCGAACACGGAAGTGAAACCCGCCAGCGCCGATGGTACTTGGGGGGCAACCCCCTGGGAGAGTAGGTCACCGCCGGGCATTAAACGTCGAAGGGTCGCCGACTAGCGTTGGCGGCCCTTCTTGGATTCGAGGGAGAATCGGTGAACGACCGCGCCAAGAATTACCAACCCAAAGGCAAAGGCAATGGCGGCCGACATCGCCGCGACGGCCAAGGCGGCACCCCACGGCGCGAGCACCGGACTGTGACCTCGGTGAGCTCGGGCCAACTCCCGAAGTGGGTCCGTGAGGAGATCCAGCGCTCCACCCCCAAGGCGCGGCGGGACCCGGCGCTGAATCACCTGGCCAAGGCGCTCAATCAGTTCGCCGATGAGCGGTACGGCGCGGCGCTGCCCGAGCTGCGCAAGGCCAAGAACCTTTCCCCCCGGTCTTCCACCATACGGGAGATGCTCGGTCTCTCGGCTTATCACACCGGTGCCTGGGAGGAAGCTCTCTCCGAACTTCGTACCTTCCGTCGCCTCACCGGTGACCTGATCCACATGCCGATGGAAATGGACTCCCTTCGTGCCCTTGGACGCAAGGCAGACGTCACCAAGACATGGGAGTTGCTGCAGAGTCTGGACACCTCGGCCACCGTGTCCCACGAGGCCAGGGTGGTCTATGCGTCGTTCCTGCTCGACGAGGGAAAGCCGCGCGAGGCATGGGAGATCGTGAGGCCGGGCCGTCTCGTCGCTTCTCCATCGCCGGGTGAGCTGCGACGCTGGTACGTGGCGGCCAAGGTTGCGGTCGCCGCCGGCGACAAGGATGCTGCTCGCCGTCTGGTGGCTGCACTCGACGAACACGACCCTGACTTCGAGGGTGTCGACGAGCTCCGCACCGCTCTTCTCTGAATTCTGTCACTGCCGGCCGGCACGCTGATCCCAACTGCACTTCCCCGATGATGACAAGGGGAGAGTGTCATGGATCTCAATCTGGTTGTTCTGTGCGGTCGGCTTGCAACCGACCCCGAGCTGCGGGCATTTGATTCGGGTGCCCAGCTGGCCCGGCTTCTGGTGACAGTGCGCAGCGACGAGCCGCGCCGTCGAGTCGATGTGGTGCCGGTCACCTTGTGGGACCCACCTGAGGAGTTCCTCGCCGACCCGCCACAGAAGGGGCGGCGGGTTTGGGTCTGTGGCTCGGTCCAACGAAGGTTCTGGGAGTCTCCCGACGGGCGCCGGTCGAGACTCGAGGTCGTGGCCGAGCAGGTCAACGTCAAGGAGGTCGATGAGCTGGAGCCGGTTTCGGTATAGCCCCGTATTCATTGACGATTTGAGGGATTGACACCGGCGGTACAGTGGGCTGGTCCCTGTCCGCTCACTCTCATCCCGGAGGTTGCCCGTGCCCTGGTACTGGACCGATGACATCGCCCGTACGCTCATGGAAGCCGATCGGATCAGCGCAGATGTCGCCGGTCCTCTGATGGCGATCCCGATCGGGATCCGCCGAGAGGAGCCGACTCTCGAGACGGCGGCAGAGGCACTGGTCGACGACGGCGAGATCCCCTTAGCCGCCTAGCCGGTGAGGTGGTTGCTGAGCCCGCGGTGGGTCATTGCCCACGTGGTGGTGCTCATCCTGGCCGTGGTATTCGTGAACCTCGGCTTCTGGCAACTTCGCCGTCTCGACGAGCGGCGACTGACCAACGCGGTGGGGGAGTCGAGGTTCGAAGCGGCCCCGGTCGCGATCGATGAGCTTCTCGTTGGGGCAGGCGACGACATCGACAGTCTCGAGTTCCGTCGGGCCACGGCCACCGGAGTGTTCCAATCGGAGCACGAGATCCTGATCAGGAGTCAGGTACATCAGGGAGTGGCCGGGTTCCATGTCATCACCCCGTTGCAGCGGACGGACGGCTCTGCATTGCTGGTCAACCGGGGCTGGATACCACTGGGGCTGGACGAGGTGCCGGTGAGCGAGGCACCTCCACCCGAAGGCGAAGTCACCGTAGTCGGCTGGATTCGACCCTCTCAGCAACGGCGCGGGGTGGGCCCGGCCGACCCCGTTGAGGGACGTCTGGTCGCCATGAACCGGGTTGACGTCGGCCGTGTCCAACAACAAGTGCCCTTCGAGCTTGATCCGGTCTACATCTCGATGTTGGGGGAGCAGGAAGAGGGGCGCCCGATCCTGGTGCCGGCGCCGGGATTCGAAGACGAGGGCTCTCATCTGGCATATGCCATCCAATGGTTTGCCTTCATGGTGATCGGCGTCGTCGGCTATCTGATATTGATCAGACGGTTCGCCAAACGCTCAGGCTGAGATGTCCGTGGCCAAATCCTCGACAACCTCGAAACCCTCGATGCCCGTCAGCTGTCCCGGGTCGAGCCGGATCTTGGCGCTCCGTGACCCGGCGCCGATGACGATCCAGTCGGGTTCCATCACCCGAGGGTCAACCCATACCGGCAGGTCCGGGGGTAATCCGAAAATGGTGACGCCACCGATCTCCATTCCGGTCTTGGATTTGGTCTGATCTGCGTCTGCGAAGCTCGCCTTTCTCACCCCCATTCTGCGTCGCACCACCCCATTGACGTCCAGCCGAGTCGTCGCCAGGACCAGACAGGCCACCATGACGCCTTCCGGCTTACGCGAGGCCACGAGGATGGTGTTGGCCGAGCGGTCGAGAGGAACTCCGTAGGCCTCACAGAACTGAGCCGTGTCGGCCAGCGCAGGGTCACAGTCCATTTCCTCGAACTGGATCCCACGTGAACTCATCGACTCCAAGACTGACTGTGCGGCTGGCATCGGCGGCAGCCTAGGTAATTGGCTGAACAAACCGGCGGGGTATGCAAAAGTGCAGGAATGAGCGAGTACGACATCGGTACATACGGCTCCTTCTGGGCACCTCACTACGACGACATATTCCGATCCCACGACTCCGAGGTGGCCTTCTTGGCCCCCCTGGCCGGCACACCGCCGCGGGCCCTCGAACTGGCGATCGGGTCGGGCCGGGTGGCTCTGCCCATGGTGGAGGCAGGCGTGGAGGTCACCGGCATCGAGATTTCCGATGACATGATCGCCCTGCTTCGCGCAAAGCCTGGCGGCAGTGATATCAAAGTCATCAAAGGCGATTTCGCCGATGTCGAGGTCGAGGACACCTTTCTGCTCGTATACCTCCCCTTCAACACCTTGTTCGCGCTCACCAGCCAACAGCGGCAAGTGGATTGCTTCCGGAATGTGGCACGGGCCCTCGACCCGGGCGGGCGATTCGTACTCGACACCTTCGTCCCCGACTTACGCCGCTACGACCATCTCGGCACCCGGGTCGGGGTTTCCAGCATCTCGTCCAACGAAGCGCATGCCTACGAGCTGTCCATTCACAACCCATTGGATCAGAGCGTTGTCTCCCATCACGTCCGCCGTCTCGATGACGGCTCCACGGTGGTGCTGCCCGTCACCATCCGCTACGCCTGGGCCGCCGAGATGGACTTGATGGCACGTCTCGCCGGGCTCGTCCTCGAGGCACGTTGGGGCTGGTATGACCGTCGTCCCTTCACCGAGCAGTCCTTGCAGCATGTTTCGGTCTATCGAAAGCCCACCTAAGAACGATGAGTGCCCAGCGGCTGCCGGCGCTTCTGATGACGCTTTCCGCCTTCGGCTTTCTCGGCTGGGCGATCGTGATGGTCCTGTCCCCGGCCGGATCGATCGTCCTGGAATGGATCATCCTGGGAGTTTCGGCCGCGGTCTTGGGGTTCGGGGTGTCGTCGCTGAGAACCGACGACCCAAAACGAGCCAGCACGATCAGGATGTTCATCACCGCATTTGCTGTGTTCGGAGCAGTAGCGGTGATCGGGCTCACCGCAGACGACTCCTCGTCGCGCACCTGGGTCCGTCTCGGATGGGCGGCGCTGGTCGTCGGGCTATTGGCGTCGGTGGCCGTTTGGTGGAACGCGCCCCGGGTAGACCGGAGAACCGTCATTGCCGGGGGAGTGGTGGGCCTCGTGCTCTTGGCGGGCGGCTTTGGCATCACAACCAACTGCGACAAGTCGCTGCAGCGTTCCTGGTGTGACCCTGCATACGAACAGGAGGAGGTCCTGGCTTCCCGGATCGAGGTCTCCGGAGACCTGCAACGAAGCGGACGCGCCGGGGGAGACACCGGTGCGTTTGTGCGGGCCTACCTCATCGAAGGCACCGCGATCGAAGCGAGCACCCGAGTACCTGAAGGATTCGCCTACGAGCAACGCCCCCTGCAATCCAGGGAGGTGGAAAGGGGGCGTTACAGGGCCGCTTCGGGGCCGTATTCGAACTGTCAGATCGACGTGAAGGTCGAAACAGTGCCGGCGGGCAACCTGGAGACGCTGGGCGTCACTTGCCGGTCAGGCGACTAGTGCTCAGTGAGCGTGGTCGTGCTCCGAGTCGTGCTCATGCTCATGCTCTGAGTCATGGTCGTGGGAGGCGATCTGAGCCCGGACGTCGTCCATGTCGAGCTCCTTGACCTGCTTGATGAGGTCCTCGAGCATGTTGCCCGGAAGCGCTCCTGGCTGGGCGTAGAGCACGATCTGATCCCTGAACACCATCAGGGTGGGTATGGAGCGGATTCCGAAGGAACCGGCCAATTCGGGCTGATCCTCGGTGTCGACCTTGGCGAACACGATGTCGGGGTGCGACTCGGATGAAGTCTCATAGGTTGGAGCGAAACTGCGGCACGGGCCACACCATTCGGCCCAGAAATCGATCAGAACCGTATCGTTGTCCTTGATCGTCTGATCGAAGTTCTCTTTGGTTAGGGCCACTGTGGCCATGTTGAAGCCTTTCGCTAAGTACGTCTGTGCGTGTTCCAACGCGTGGTGGGGAGGCTTTGTTCCCTGCCGACGCTCGGCGGGGTTCTGTCATGCGCAAAACGTACCGTGGAACACGCGAAGCGATACTCCTGGCGGTGGCTCTGCGAGGATTGGCGGGTGGAGCAGCAGCCCGAGAAGGCGCCCATAGTCTGGCTTGCCAGGATCCCGGTGCTCAGCCTCTGGGCGGCTGCGGCGACCACTCTTCTGCTGTGGGCGTCGCCGCCTGGTCGACTTGTGTCCGGATGGCTCGTTCTGACCTTTTGGGTCATGAGCCTTGTAGTCACCTACGAGGAGAGGCATCGCCTGTTCAACAGCCTTGACCGTTGGGACGGGACGGCCATGAGTCTCGCGTGGGTCGTGTTCATGGCAGGCATCCTCTTCTTTTTCCCTGTCGTACCGTCAATCTTCGGATACGTCGGCCTTTACGTCGGCGGTTACGTTCTGGGGGGAATCGTGGTCTTGGTGTTGCTGCTCCGAGTTCGACGACGAACGGTCGACAGCATCCTGGGAATCGCCATCGTCCTTGCAACCGGCTACACGTCATTCCAGGAGGAAGCGTCCGCCCTGATCATCTACGGAGTTGAGACCAGAACGAGGCTGGTCGAGGAGAGATACTCAAGCGAAGCTGAGGCGATTCGGCTTAGCCCTGATCGGACGCGATTCGAGGACTACCCGGACATTATGATCGATCCAGCCCCGCCTGTCCGAATCATGTGGACTTGGTGGACAGGGCTTCTGGACAATGTGGGTGGAATCGTCTCAGACCCATCACACACCATTGGTGACACAGGCGTTCCGCTCACGGATGACAGCGGCATGAATGGTGTCTGCATCCACCTCTACGACGATTGGTACTACTGCGGGCTCAATTAGCTCGGACCACGCGTTCGCCGGCAAGGACTCTCTGCGGGAGTTCTCATCTAGCCGTTTGGTCTTTCATCCTTAGCGCCCATAATCCACGTTATGTCAAGCTACACACTGAGGGTGATCAGGCGACCATCACTCCAGGACGGGGTCCACGCATGCTCCGGCACCGATCCCGGGTTGTGGGTTGAAGACCCTGGGCTCGGACACGAAGCCGGCACCGGCATCCTGAGTGGTCAGATAATCCATGACCGCGTTGGCCAGCGCCTCCGCAGCAGTCTCGACATACTCGTCGGTGGCGAACAGCTCGGCTTCGGGCGGGTTGGAGACGTAGCCCAGCTCGGCGAGCACACTCACCGTTTCCGGACCCCGGTTGATCCCGTAGGCGTCCTCACCCCTCGTGCTGAGAACCGAGAGCACCCCGGCGTCCCGCGCTGCGGTCCACTGCACGTCGAACTGTGACAGGGCCTCGGTGATGTGCTCCCAGACCAGCCCTCCCAGCCTGCGTGACTCGGTCGAGTCGTGCTGGACGAAGATTTCGGTCCCAGGCCGGTTCGAGGGCCCCTGAGTAGGTGCATTGTGATGAACCGATAGAAGAAGGTCGGCACCGACGTGATCGGCCAGTGCCGTCCGCGCTCCCAGGGTCGATCCATAACGCCCGGTCCTGGTCAACAGCACCGGGATGCCGCGCACGATCAGCTTGGCCTCGAGCGCCTGGGAGACCACCAGGTTGAGATCTTGTTCCATCAACCCGTTGGCTCCGACGGCTCCGGTGTCTACCTCACCGCCATGACCGGGGTCGACCACGACCCAGACTCCCCTCACCGGCGTCCCGCTCGATACCACGGTCTCGTTCCCACACGGGGTTCGCACCAGGAACCCGTCGACAGTCTGTTCCAGCACCGCTACCACCACCCCGGTCGGGGTGACCAGGGCATCGTCGCCTGGCCGCTCGACCGTCGTGGTGGTGACTGGCGACTCCGTCGTGGTGGTGATGACAAGGGTGGTCGTGGTGGTGGTAGGAGCATCGGTGGTGGGACTGGCAGGACCACCATGCGCCACCGTTGTGCCCGAGCCCAGGGCTTCGGTGTAGGTGCACGCTCCTATCAGGATGAAGAGAACCGCGGCCACTGATCGCATCGAACGACCACATTATGCGGCGTGCAGCCCAACCCGACTGCAAACACTCCCGAGCCCGATATTCTCCGACCATGTACGGCCCACTCAACGGAGCTCGCGTCGCCCTGGTCTCGTTTGCGGTCGTGGCTGCCGTGGCCGCTCTGATCGCCGGCTACCCCTTGGTGGCTGCGGTGCTGGCAGCAGGTGTCGCGGTTCACGGGTGGGGATGGCTCTATCTCTACCGGCAACATGTTCGCCGGTCATCAGACTGACGCTCAGACCGCCAGCCACTCCCCCATCGCCGCTGCCATCTCGGTCGCCTTCTGCATCAGCACCCGGTGCGCTGTTCCGTGGTCTGGTTCCGTCGAACCCGAGAGGTCCACATAGATCTTCAGCTTGGGCTCGGTTCCGCTCGGTCTAACCAGGACGCGTCCTACCTCGGCCAGGGTGAGCTCGATCAGCTCCTGTGCCCCCAGCCAGGTCGGGCGCTCCCCTGCCCCGAGCCGATAGTCGGTCATACCGGTGATCTCGGTCCCGAGGACCTGGTTTGGTGGTCCGTCGGCCAGTCGGCTCACGGCGTCGAGCAAGGCCTGTTGGCCACCGACTCCCATCCGGACGATCGAGTGCTGGGCGCTGACCCACAGCCCCACCTCATCCCAGAGATCCTCCAGCCGCGCCAGGACACTTCGACCGTAGCTTGCCTCTTCCGCCGCCAGGTCTGCCATGACGATCGCTGCCGAGATCCCGTCCTTGTCACGCACGGTTCGCCCTATCGAATAGCCAAGTGCTTCCTCGTATCCAAAGGCGAACCTCCCGTCACCTCTGGTCTCCATCTCCAGGCCGGCGTTGATGATCCACTTGAACCCGGTCAGCGTGCTGCCGTGCACCGCTCCCCTCTTGGCGGCGATGAGGCCCAGCATCGGGCTGGAGACAACCGAGTTGACGACGATCGGAGTTTCCGGGTGATCCCAGTACCTGAGCACATAGTCTCCCAACAACGCCCCGAGCTCGTTCCCGGTCAACAGTCTCCAACCATCCGGTAAGGGCAACGCCGCTGCCAGGCGATCGGCGTCGGGGTCGTTGGCCAGCACAAGGTCGGCGTCTTTACTCGCGGCGAGGGCCAGGGCCAGGTCGAGGGCTCCGGCCTCTTCCGGGTTGGGGAAAGCCACCGTCGGAAAGGCTCCATCGGGCTCGACCTGTTCCGGGACCGCGATCAGACCACGATGTCCTGCTCCGGTGAACATCCTGGTCAGGACCTTGGCTCCGACACCGTGCAAAGGGGTGTAGACGATCCTCAGGTTGGATGTCTGGGGATTGGGGCGGGCGTCGTCCACCTCCACCCGGTAGGACTCGAGTATGTCTTCGGCGATCACCGTCACGCGATCTGATGTGGCGCTGAACACCCCCTCGAGCCGCGGCACCTCCGTTGCCGGGCCGACCCGGGCAATCGCTGCGGCGATCTCGGTGTCGACGGGTGGCACGATTTGAGCCGCATTGCCGCCGTACACCTTGTAACCGTTGTCGGCCGGGGGGTTGTGGCTGGCGGTGATCACCACGGCAGCCGGCGCATCCAAGTGCTTTGCGGCAAAAGCCACCAACGGGGTCGGAGTCACCTCCGGGAAGAAGCGCACTGCGATACCGGCCGCGGCGAGGACTCCGGCGGTGTCCTCAGCGAACACCCGGCTATCGGGCCGTGCGTCGAAGCCGAGGACAACCGGGTTGGCGGGGATCCCTCCATGAGTAGCCAGCAGGTGATCGGCAAGCCCGCGAGAGGTGCGGATCACCGTGGCGCGGTTCATGCGACCCGAACCGGGCCCTACCTCGCCCCGGATCCCGGCCGTGCCGAAGGTGAGTGGCGAGCCCATGGCTCGTCTCAGGCCATCGACGTCATGGGCGTCGATCAACGCTTTGAGTGCGGTCCTTGTGGCCGGGTCGGGATCGCCCTCGATCCAAAGTCGCGCGGCTTGGTCTACCTCCGTCACCGTGGAAAGGCTACGCAGCTCAACGAGGGGTCGATTGCCACCGCCAGGAGTCGGCGCACATCTCGTCGAGATCTCTTGTGGTCTTCCATCCGAGCTCGACGCCGGCCTTTTCGACGTCTGCCCAGTTTGCCGCCACGTCCCCGGCCCTGCGCTCGACGATCTCGTAAGGCACCGGTTTGCCCGACTGCTGTTCGTATGCCGACACCACCTCGAGGACGCTGTGACCTTGTCCCGTCCCCAGGTTGTAGGTAAAGACCCCGGTTTCGCCGGCGTGCCGTTCCAAGGCTCGCACATGTCCTTCGGCCAGGTCGACAACATGGATGAAATCCCTGACCCCGGTCCCGTCCGGCGTCGGGTAGTCGCCGCCATAGACCTTCAGCACGGGCAACTCGCCGGCGGCGACCTTTGCCACGTACGGCATGAGGTTGCTTGGAATCCCCGATGGATCCTCTCCTATCACCCCCGAAGAGTGTGCTCCCACCGGATTGAAGTAGCGCAGAAGAGACACCGACCACTCAGGGTCGGAGACCTGGACGTCACGCAGGATCTGCTCCATCATGATCTTGGTCCAGCCGTAGGGATTGGTGGCCGACCCTGTCGGCATCGACTCTCGGAGGGGCAAGTCCGCCGACTCTCCATAGACGGTGGCCGAAGAGCTGAACACGAAGTGCTTGACCTCTGCAGCTGCCAACGCCTCGAGCAAGGTGAAGGTGCCGCCGACGTTGTTGTCGTAGTAGAGAAGGGGCTTCTCCACCGACTCTCCAACGGCCTTGAGTGCCGCGAAATGGATGCACGCATCGAAGCCACTCTCGAGCACCCCGGCCAAGGCATGGAGGTCTCTGACATCTGCTTCGAAGAATCTGGGCTCCTCACCGGCGATGCTGGCGATTCTCTTGAGCACCGACCGTCGCGAGTTGGAGAGATTGTCGACGATGACCGGCTCATGGCCCGCCTCGATGAGAGAGACAACCGTGTGGCTTCCGATGAACCCGGCGCCGCCGGTGACTAGAACACGCATCGGGCCATGGTAGGAGCGGTGCAGGGTCAACCCGATGGGAGGGAGAGGACGAAGGTAGACCAGCCTTCTTCGTGACGGTAGGTCAGGTCCCCGTCCATCAACCGGGCCAGACGCCGGGCGACGTTGAGCCCGAGACCCACGGAGGCCGAATGCGAGGGCCCTTTCCCCCGCTCGTAAGCACGAAAGATGCGCTCGACATCGGCATGAGGTATCCGCTCACCCGAGTCCTGGACCATCACCTCGAGTCGATCGCCGGCCTTGGTGAGGGAAACCTGCATCTCCTCACCGCCGTAGCGCATCGCGTTGGAGACGAGGTTGCGCAGGATCTGGCGAGTGCGGCGGGGATCGGCGACGATGCGCGAGCTGCCCTGAAAGACCTTGAACGGAATCGGGTGATCGACCACCTCCAGGACCCGTTCGATCTCCATGGTGACATCGAACTCCAGAATCACGACCGATACCTGGCTCATGTTGTCGCGGTAGGCAACGAGAAGATCCTCGATCAACCAAGAGGCGTCGTCGGCCTGCCGGGCGATCATGTTGGCCATGTCCCGGCGGTCATCGTCGGTGAACGAGTCGTAGTTGTCGGAGAGCTCCTGCCCGAGGCCGAGCATGACGGCTAGTGGATTGCGCAGTTCATGAGACACAGTGGCGATGAAGTCGTCCTTCTCCTTCTGCGCGTCGATCTTGTCGGTGACGTCGACCAACGATCCCTCGTAGTAGACGATTTCGCCGTTGTCGCCACGAATGGCGCGCGCCGAATCGCGAACCCAGGTGGTCTTGCCATCGGGTCGGGTCAGTTGCATGTCGAAGTCGAGGATCACACCCTCACTCGCCATGCGTTCCAGCCACAAGGTCCTCTGATGGGGGTCCATGTAGACGGTCTCCACGGTCTTGAGACCGCTCATCATCTCTTCGACGGAGTCATACCCGAGGATGTTTGCCAATGCCGGGTTGGCCGCGATGAGCTTGCCCGTCGTCGAGGTGCGATAGAACGCGACTGGCATGCGCCTGAAGAAGGCGTTGAGCTCGTCGATGCCATTCATTTCGGTGTCTATCGGCAATGGGCCGACTTTTCTTCACCTGCCGCATCACGCGCAGCCAAAGCGATCATCCCGAAACCGGCGTCACTCGGTTGTGTTCGATCCTCCACATTCCTGCCCAACCTCTTGGCGCCGGGCCGCACACAATGGGACATGATGTCCCGTAGAGACGATTCGCGACCAGGGCGCCAATCACCAGGATGGCATCCGGTTCGCCCAGAACAAAGCCGGCAGGTGCGTTACCCAACCTCAAAGCCTCAGCGAGCACCGACGACGAAGAGCTCGAGCCTCGACCATGAGGCATGACGACGATGCGCCCGCTCATGCTCTCACCGGCTTGAGGGTGGTGGTGGTCGATGATGAGCCCGGTGGTTGCGTCGAGCCCGCCCCACAGGGAGAGGGGCTCGTCGAGTTGGAGAAGGTCCCCCAGGGCGACCCCGTCGACCAGTACTCGATAACCGTTCTCGGTCACCAGATGTCTCCCAGAACGATCTCCCCTGAGGTCGCGGAGTCGACACAGGCCTCGAGCCCGGCGATTGCGACCTCCACTCCCAGGTTGCCCGGTGCGTAAAAAGCCCACTTTCCCGAGTTGGTCATGACCACCCCACCGCTGGTCTCCATGATCGGTGTTATGTAGGTGCAGGTGTCGGTGACGATCGTCGCCCCGTAACTCTCAATGGGCGCGAACCAGCCTTCCCTCTCGGCCTTGGTCAGCACCTCACGCGACGTGTTGACGTAGAAAGGGACCCTCGTCACCCGACCCACCACGAGCCTGGCCAGCTCCTTCATCTCCTCCAACGAGAAGTGGGGCGTGCCAACGCTCACCGCGTCGAGCGGGCCGCCGGCAGGCCCCAGGGAGACCCGGGCCGCTCTCAGATCGTCGACATCGATCGTTACCTTGTTGGCGAGGTCGACGCCACCGGTGGCCTCGAGCAAGGTGGCCGCCTCCGGCGTGACGCCGACCGCATGGAACATCGCCACCGCTCCGGACGAGGCCGCAGCTGCGCCGAGGGCTTTGAGCCGGTCTTCAGTGGCGCGTTCATCGAGCCCAACCAGCGCCGCAACTGCGCTTCCGGCGATCCGACCCAGTACATGCCCGAGCACCGGGTAGAACAGGTCGTCCGCCAGGAGGTGACCCGGTACATCGAGGTCGACCTGCAGGGTCGCCCTCCTCCCCTCCTCGGTGTGTAGTCCCACGGCCGGAGCGCGTCCGGTGAGGGCGCAGCAGATGTCGAGAAAGTCGCCATAACGAGAGGTGCGTGCACCGAGCACGGAGTTGGCGAACACGATCGCGTTCGACTCGCCCCAAGCGATCTGCTCGCCAAACGCGGGGCGGGATGAGAGCTGGTAGGGGGCACATGTCCAACTCGGGGCGCAACCCATTTCAACGTAGGCATCCATCAGGAGGCGTGCCGAGGCCGCGGTGTCCTGACTCCCCCGGTACAGCTCGGGGTGGAGCAGGTCGAGTGAGGACACGTTGAGCGTGGTGGGAACCCGCACCCGGGCCCCGGCCTCGATGAGGGTGCGGGCGAAGTCGAGACCGGCCTGCCCGTGATAGAGACAGCCGTCGATGTGGGCGGTGGTGATGTCCAACAGGGCGGGAGCAGCTTCTGCCTCGCCGGTGGCGACGATCAGCTCCATTGCCATCTGAACGGCCATTCCCTGCGCCCCACCCAACATCGCCTGGTCGGGCTCTGTCAGCAACATTCGGGCACGGTGCGGGACAAGACGACGTCAGACGTCGAACGGAAGGGCGAGCTGGGGCTCCGGGCGGTGATAGCGCGCCAGGCCGTTCCACATGAGGTGATCCATGAACACCCAGGACCGGCGATGGATGGAAGATGGCCCCCATGCCTGAAGGGCCGCTTTGTGGGTCGGGCACGGATAGCCCTTGTTGCCCTCGAAGTTGTAGCCGGGGTGATGTTCGGCCAACGCCCGCATGATCCGGTCACGACTCACCTTGGCCAGGATCGAGGCTGCGGCGATCGAGAGCGATGTACTGTCGCCCCGAACGATGCGCGTTGCCCCGCCCACGAAATCCCAGTTGCCGTCCACCAGGACATGATCCGGCTCCATGCCGAGACCCATGATCGCTCGTCGTGCCGCCAACCGTTGTGCGTCCGACATGCCCAACTCGTCGCACTCTTGCGCACTGGCATGGCCCACCGACCACGACACGCACCATTCGGCGATCCGATCGAATAGCGCCTCACGCTCATCCTCTGTCAGCATCTTCGAATCACGGATCTTGTAGACCCGCCGGTCGAGAGGGACCACTGCCGCCCCCACTGTGAGCGGGCCGGCCCATGAGCCGCGTCCGACCTCGTCGATCCCTACGATCGCATCGAGGCCTCGCAAACGCAGGTCTCTCTCCACCATGAGACCTGGCGCTTTTCGCCGCAGACTAGGGCGGAGCTTGGGAGCCGTGGTGGTCATCGGTCTCTCAGCCTAGGTACGAGGTCGGGAGCACGAGCGGCTCAATTGAGGGCCACATCGTCGGGGAACGTCGAGACCAAGGAGAGGTAGCCCTGTTGACGACGCAACACCCGCGCCCATTGGCCTTCCGGTCGGTCGAAGGGGTCATCAGGGGCCGCGGGCACCACATACCACGATCCCTCGGCGATCTCGGCTTCGAGCTGCCCTGCCCCCCATCCGGCGTATCCCGAGTAGATCCGAACGGCGCCCAACTCGGGTGACGGCGGTGACTCCAGGTCGACGATGCTCAGCCCGGGAACACCGGTGGGCTCGCCTGACTGGCCGGTGGCCAGGCCGATAGCCACCTGGGGCTCGACCGGGCCGCCGAAATGGACGACTCCCGGTTCGGCAGCCACCGCGCTCCAGGACGGAATGTGTGTCTCTACCTGCTCGATGGTGGGGCGATTCAAGACAACTCCGATACTGGCCTCTGGATCGTGCTGAAGGATCAGGACGACCGTTCGCCAGAAGTTCGGGTCGCGAAGCTGGGGCGTGGCCACCAGCAAATGTCCGCCCAGGTATTCGCTCACTCCAGCATCGTGCCACAGCACTCGCCGGTTCGCTGCCATCTCCGCGTGGTGACCGGGCGGCCGCAAACCCGTGACTAGCGTTTGCACGGTGACCCCCGGCACGGAGCCCTGCTCAACGATCACCTCCCGGTTGGACAGACAACCCGCCTGGCTGCTTTATCGTGCTGGTTCAACGTGACGCTGAGCACAGACAACCCCTCGATGATCTCGACATCGATGACCGACGTGTTCGACGCCGCTCGGAACTCGGTGTGGGCGTGAACATGAGGGCGTTGGTCAAACACGGCGACGAGGTCGGTTTGCGTCTGGAGGATGTGCCGGTCCCCGAGCCAGGTCACGACGACATCTTGATCCGGGTCTTCACCACCGGGATCTGTGGCACCGATCTGCATATCTTCAACTGGGACGACTGGGCCCGGGCCACTATCCCAACCCCGATGACGGTTGGGCACGAATTCTCCGGCTCGATCGTCGCAATCGGCTCCAATGTGTCCGGATTCGAGGTAGGCGAGCTGGTCGGAGCCGAGGGACACGTGGTCTGCAATCGGTGCCGCAACTGCTTGGCAGGACGGAGACACCTCTGTCAGGACGCCCGTGGGATCGGGGTCAATCTGCCGGGAGCTTTCGCCGACTACGTCGTGATACCCAAGTCGAATGTCTGGCGTCACCACGAAGGCCTAGATCCCGAGATCGCAGCACTGTTCGATCCGTTCGGCAATGCGGTGCATACCGCTCTCGAGTTCCCGGTCCTGGGTGAGGACGTATTGATCACGGGAGCAGGCCCTATCGGGCTGATGGCCTGTGCAGTGGTCGCCCGGGCCGGCGCCCGCAATGTCGTGATCACCGACGTGAACCCGTTTCGACTCGACCTCGCCAAACGCATGGGGGTCACCCGCGCCGTCGACATCAGGTCGGAGGACCTCCAGGACATTCAAACGGAGCTGGGCATGACCGAGGGCTTCGATGTCGCTCTCGAGATGTCGGGAGCACCCTCGGCGATGGAGGACATCCTCCAGAACACGATCCACGGAGCCAATGTCGCCATCCTCGGCATTCCCACCGATCCCTTCCCCATCGATTGGAGCACCGTCATCTTCAACATGCTCAACCTCAAGGGGATCTACGGGCGTGAGATGTTCGAGACCTGGTACAAGATGAACGTCCTCGTCGAGTCCGGAGTCGACATCTCCCCGGTGATCACCCACCGTTTCGAGGTCGACGAGTTCGAGAAAGCCTTCGAGGCCACTGCCTCCCACGACTCCGGCAAGGTCCTCATCAAGTGGGCCGAGCCGGATTGAGCAGCGGGAGGACGGCGAACTCTCCCACCCCGAGCATGATCAGAAGTGGGCGTACCAGGAGCGGCATCCTCTTCATACCCACATACCCGATGACGACTGGTGGGCCTACTCGATAGGTCTCGCCTCGGGCGACGAGGCTGCCACCGCCTGCGGCTTCCAGATTCCGCAACCAGTCTGTGCCCGGACCGTAGGTGAGGGCGATGATGGCCGAGTCGACATCGAGCCAGCAGTTGAGCGGTGTTCGATACTCCCTGCCGGAGACCCGGCCCCGGTGGATCAAGACCGCAAAACCTGGGAGCACCGGGGCGAGCGGCCCGATGACTCGATTGGTCACCACTTTGTTGAAGTAGGCGACGGGCCGGGGAATGGGCACTAAATTCGGGCCTCGATCCAGTCGATGATGTCCTGAACCAGCCCCGGTCCTTCCGGCTCGTTCAGAATCTCGTGGCGAAGGTTGGGCAGAAGCCGTCTTTCCACGATCGGCAGCTCGCCTAGCGGCGCCGTTGATTGCGGGGGCACGATGGTGTCGGCGCCTCCGTGGAGCACGAGAGTGGGGACGTCGAGTTTCCCCGCGTTCTCATTCAGTTCCCTCATCGAGTTGAACAGAGCTTGTCCCAACCGGGTGGTCGACTTGGGATAGACCAGTGGATCGGAGAAGTACGCCTCCCCCACCGCGGGGTCGCGTGAGAGTTGCTCCCCTTTGACCCCGTTGGGAACGGCCGTCGTGGGGGCGATCTTCGAGGCGACGCCGGCCAGGGCCCGCTGCCATCCTGCGCCGCCGCCAATACCCGGGGCGGAGAGAACCAGCAGGTCGGGTGCGGGTCGACCGGAGAGCACATAACCCAAGGCGAGGTTGCCTCCCATCGAATGGCCCATCAGGATCACCGGCCCTTCCTGGGCCCGTGCCCAGTCCATGTGACGACCGATCTGGTCGTGATAGCGCGACCAGTCGTCGATGTCGCCACGAGTGCCTCCCGACCCTCCGAAACCGATGAGATCAAAAGACCGCACGAAGAACCCGGCGTCAGCCAGCAGCGATCCGGTTCGCTCGTAACGACCGCTGTGCTCTGCGATGCCGTGCACCAGCACGATGTGACCGCGTGGCGCTGCGTCGGGAATCCATTCCCTGACCAACTCCATTCCGATCTCGGCCGACGGCACCGGCCGGGAGACACTTTTCAAGGTCACTCCTTCGCTGTGATGGAGAATCCTAAGACGGATCAGGCAAGGGTGAATCGTGTCAAGTCGGTGGGGAACTCTGACCAGGCAATTGCCTTTTCCGGGACGATGACCCGCATCCCACCCGCCAATTCGTCGGACCATGCGTCGGGTGTCGGCGCGTAGCCGAGCTCTCGGTACTTGCGACCGTATTCGGCGGCGAGACGCTCTCCGAGCTCGCCTCCGATGGGATCGGACCGCCGCGACCGCCCCTCGACGATCGTCACCTTCGTGCCGCTCTCGAGGTGAAGGGCACATGCCGGGTTCTCTTCGACGTTCATCGCGTGACGGGTCATCGGTGACCCGTCGTACCAGAAGCGGTCGTCGATCCATACTCCCCAGCGAGGAACGACGTGGGGCCGACCGTCGGGTCGGGTGCTGGCCAGCCAATACTCGGTGGACTCGACCAATCGGCTCTCGACTTCCTCCCAGTCGAGGTAGGGGCCGTCCTCGCTGATCCCGTAGCCGTCGGGCAGCTGCGGTCGGTCGATGAGATGCGGCGCCATGTTCACCTCTTGTGGAACGGGGGTTTGGCGATCCGGCCCGGCACCCAACGGCTTCGTATCTCGACTTCGATGTTCGTGGTGTCCGGGCCCGGTGGCGGGCTCAGGTAGGCCAGGCCTACCCCTCGGTCGAGCATCGGGCTCAGGTTGCCCGAAGATACCTGACCCTCAGCGTCCGCGGTCCTCACCCGGTATCCGTGCCGGGGAATCCCCTTCTCTTCGAGGATGAAACCGACCCTCAAGCGGTCGAGTCCTCCCTGAAGCCTCTCCTGAAGCGCCGATCGCCCGGCGAACTCTCGATCCATGACTACGGTGAAGTCGAGCCCCGCCTCGAACGGGGTGGTCGTCTCGTCGATATCCGCCCCCCACAAGACCAGCCCTGCCTCGAGTCGCAGCGTGTCGCGTGCCGCCAACCCGCACGGGACTGACCCGGCCTCGAGCAAGAGATCGATCAGTACCGACCCGGTCTCGGCATCGGTGCAGATCTCACCTCCTCGCTCCCCGGTGTAGCCCGTTCCAGCCAGCCGGACCTCCCCCGACCCCAGCTCGCCACGAGCGGTCGTGAACCGTGGAGGTGCTTCGCCGAACAGCTGCTCGAGAACCGACGGCCCGTCGGGACCCTGCACCGCGATCAGGACGGTCTCCTCGCGAAGATCCCGCACCTGGCACCCTGGTTCCTGGGAGAACGCCTGCATCACCCGATCGTGATTGGCCGCGTTCGGGAACACCCAGTAGTCGTTGACAGCCCACCACCAGACGACCAGATCGTCGATGATTCCACCGTTCTCGTTCAGCATCAGCGTGTACTGGGTCTGGCCGGGAGTGATGCGGGTGATGTCGTTGGAGAGCAAGGCGAGGAGGGCGGATTCCGCACCCGGCCCGGTGAGGGCGAATCTTCCCAGGTGGGTGACGTCGAACCATCCCGAGGCAGACCGCACCGCCCGATGCTCGGCCAGCACCGAGCTGTACTGCACTGGCATCTCCCAACCCCCAAAGTCTACGAAGCGTGCTCCCAACCTCGCATGGAGGTCGTGGAGGGGCGACCGGTTCATCCGGTCAGACGCTCGCCGCGCTCCTCCAGTCGGACGATGTCGGGGCGGCCGGGGATCCGGGTCGGCGTGTTCACGTCCTCGAGGTTCTCGGGCTCTTCCAGCCCGTACTTGACCACGAGGTTCAGATAGTCGCGCTGGTAGAACACTTTGCAGTTGATCTCCGGGAACAGCTCCTTGAGACGTCTCACCTTCCGGTTCTTCTTGGTGACCAGCTTCTGGCTCATCGTGGTGATCTCGATGAAGAGGTCATCGTCCGGCAGGTAGAAGTCGGGTGTGAAGAATTGGGTCGGGTTGCCGTCTTTGTCGTGTGCGATGGGGAACGACCGCGGCTCGTACTCCCAAGGGACACCATAGAAATCGAGGAGGAGGGCGAACTGACGCTCACTGTTGTGAGCGAACTCGGTCTCCTGGGCCGATTGGTGTTCGGTGATCAGGGGGCTCCTGCCTCGACGACCCCGGCTAGCTCTTCGCTAGGAAACAGTTGGTGGATGTCCCCCTCGACCTCGTCCTGGACCGGGCCGATGGCGATGCCGAAGACACCTTGACCCCGTCTGAACACGTCCACGACTTCCTGCTCTGAGTGTGCTGCGTAGATGGTCTGGCCGTCACTGAGCAGGGTGACGTCGGCCAGTGGTCGTTCCGATTCCATCTGCTCGCTGAGGATCTCGACTGCGGATCTGATCTTCTTGAGACTCATTCCCGCATCGAGGAGTCTCTTGATGACCTTCAGTTGCACCACGTCCGAGAAAGAGTACAACCTTTGTGATCCGGAGCCGGTTGCACGCTGAAGCGAGGGCAGGATCAGGTTGGTTCGGGCCCAATAATCGAGCTGTCGGTAGGTGATCCCGACCAACTTGCATACCTGTGGGGCGCGATAGCCTTCCCGCTCTTGGGTCATCAAAGTCCTCCGGGTTACAAGCGTGTAACTCCGCCGTTGTCAGCAAGCTACCCCTGTCCCCCGGCCTGTGTCAATGAAATCTGTGGATAAACCTGCCGCGGACCATCAACAGATCGCGGTCAGATCACTCTTCTGAAGGTTCTTCACCAAGGAAATCCTCGATCGTCGCCTCTTCGAGAAACTCTCGGAATCTGGCCACTTCGGCCTCCTCGTTCTCCTCTGCCTCCTCGAAGACCACGCCGGCGTCGTCGAGTACCGCAGGCAGGGCGAAGACCGGTGTCCCGGTGCGCACCGCCAGGGCTATTGCGTCGGATGGCCGCGAGGAGACATGGACTTCTCGCCCCGAGATGTCGAGGGACAGGTCGGCATAGAACACCGACTCCCGCATCTCGGTGATCACCACCCGGATCGCCAGTGCTCCGAGTGCGTCGATCACCGATCGCATCAGGTCGTGAGTCAAAGGACGGGGTGGTGTCACCCCCTCGAGAGCGGTGGCGATGGCAGTTGCCTCCGAGCCACCTATCCAGATCGGGAGATAGCGAACCCCCTCCGACTCCCGAAGCAGGACTATCGGCTGGTTGGAGGGGAGCTCGACCCGCACCCCCACCACATCCATCGCGACGAGCGCTTCCTTCTCGGGCATGGCATGAGGTTATCACCGGCCCGAATCATGGAGACAGGTCAGCCCACCATCCCCAGCGCCCGAGCCAGAGCCTTGGGGTCGTTGACATATGTCTCCATGTCGAGGACAGCCCAGATCGATCTCAGGTTGCGATAGAGACCTTGCCAGTCCATCCCGTATCCGACCAGATACTCGTCACCCACCTCGAACCCTCGATACTCGATGGGGACTTCGGTCACCCTTCGTGCTGTCTTGTCGACCAGGGAGGCCGTGGCCACACTGCGGGCGCCCCTGTCGAGGATCATCCTCCTGAGAACCGACAGCGTCAGGCCGGTGTCAGTGATGTCTTCGACTATCACCACGTCCTGGTCGAGGACAGGTGTGGCGAGATCCATGGCGATGCCGATGCGACCTCCTTCGCCGAAGCGGTTCAAGCCGAGGAATTCGACCTCCAGACGGAGATCGACCGAACGGACCAGGTCGGCGGCAAAAGGCACCGATCCGGTCATCACCACGGCAAACAGCGGCTGTCGTCCCTGGTAGTCCTCGGTGATCGCCCGGCCCAGCTCTCTCACCCGCGAGTGGATATCGGTTTCCGAGACCACTTCGACCGCGTGCTCAAAGCTCCTCATCCGGCTTCGAACGCCCGATCGAGCCAAAATCGCATTGCTTCCAGAACGGTTCGGGGACCGGGATCTGCGATGCGTTTCACCTCGATGATGGGTGGTGGCTCCGGCTCGGGCGTGTCCAACATCGGCGTCGGTCTCTCCAGCATCAGGCCCTGGCTCGCCAGATGGACGTAGCTCTCGATATTGCCGAGAGCAACGAGCGGGTCGGGTGAGTGGCGGCCCTTCAGCGCGACGTATGGCGTTCCGACAACGGCGTCGCCGTAATAGGAGAGCTCCTCGAACCCATAGTCGAATAGGGCGGTCGCATCTGCGAAGTGCGCCCGCTCTCCGTCCGATCCGAGCACCACCGCATAGAGACGTCGACCGTCCCGCTCGGCGCTGGCGACGAAGGTGAGGAGAGCCTGACTGGTGAAACCTGTCTTGACGCCGATCGTGCCCGGATACCACCAGAGGAGGAGATTGGTCGAGCTGCCCAGCCTTTCCGAGCCGTCCGGTGCCGGTGGGAACACCAGGGTCTTGGCACGGACGGCGTCGGCGAAGTCCTGGTTGGCCATCGCCACCCGGGCCAACTCGAGGAGATCCCGGGCACTCGAGTAGTGACCTGGCTCGTCGAGCCCGTGAGGGTTGGCAAACGACGTGTGAGTCAGACCCAGCTGCGCCGCTCGTTGGTTCATCAGCGTCACGAACTCCTCGACCGAACCCGAGATGTGCTCGGCGACAGCAGTCGCGGCATCGTTGGCGGAGTGAATCATGAGTGCTTTGAACAGAGCGTCCATCTCGAGGGTCTCCCCGGCGACGAGATCGATCTCCTTCTCCCCCGTGCCGGCGGCACGCGACGAGATCGTCACCCGCTCGGCGGGAAACGAGTTCTCGACGACGAGCAGTCCGGTCATGATCTTGGTCACCGAGGCAATGGAACGCTCCTGGTCTGCGTTGAGCTCGGCGACCACAACATCGGCAGCCTCGTCATAGAGGATCCACGACGCGGCCGTGACGGACGGCGGCTCCGAAGCCGGGAACGCCTCCACGACCGGCGGCGGGTAGGTGAATGGCGCCGCCGAAGCTGGAGCCGCCACCAGAGTGAAGGCGAGCGCCAGCGGCCACGCCGCCCGAAGTAGACGTCTCACGAGCTGATCTGCTGTTTGAGCTCGTCTTCGAGCATGGCCCGATGCATAGCTTGCACCGATCCTCCGGTCATCTCGAGCACATCCTTGGCCCTGGACCTCGCCTCGGCGTTGTTGGCCCGCATCAGCGGTGCGGTCAACCGACGCAGGAGGTCCGCTTCACGGTCGACCGAGAGACGCACCTCCCTGAGGTGTCTCGGCTCGAGACCCTGATCGAGGAGTCGTTTGGCTTCCATGGCCACGATGCCGGCGTCCGGGCCGAACACTTCCGGCTCACCGATTGACCGGAGCACACCCACCTCCATCAGCTCGTCGAGCTGGCTCGATGACAAACCGGACCTGCGCAGCAGGTCGTCCCGGCTCAGAGGCTCGCCGGACGACTCCAGGGTCGATGCCGGTCGTGAGATCTTGGTGTCGAGATCCTCGCCACGCTCCCAAAGCGTCAACTTCGACTTGATCACCTTGAGAGGAAGAAAGTGGTCTCTCTGCTGTTGCAGGATGAACTTGAGCCGGGCGAGGTCTGCCTGGTCGAACTGCCGGTATCCGCTGTCGGAGCGTCCGGGGTCAATGAGACCTTGCGACTCGAGGAAGCGGATCTTGGAGACTGATACATCGGGAAAGTCGTCCCGGAGGAGGTTGATCACCTCGCCGATGCTCAGGGATTGGTTATCGGTCATCGCCGTGGGCGACGACAAAGTGGAATCGCCCTACGACCACTTCATCACCGGCCTGCAGAGTGGCTTTGTCGACCCGGGCGTCGTTCACATAGGTTCCGTTGGTCGATCCACTGTCCTCGATTGTGAGACCGTCGTCGGTGATGAAGAACCGGCAATGCTGACGCGATACGGTCACGTCGTTGAGGAATATGTCGCTCTCGGGGTGGCGGCCCACGGTGGTGTTGCCTTCAGACAGCACGTAGGTCATGCCCAGCTTCGGGCCCCGATGAACCACCAGGGCATAACCCCAGACGCCTTCGAGGTTGGACGCCTCCTCGGCGCTGATCGGGTGGTCGATCAGGTCCTGGATCGGCACGTACACCACGGTGGGATCGCTTTCGACCTCAACCTCAGGTTCGGGCTGACCCTCCTCGCGCTCTCTTTCGTCGGTCATTCAGGGTGATGATAGGTAGTCCCGGCAAAAGAGACACCGACCCTTCTACTCGGTGAGCTCCCGGTAAGCAGCGGGATCGAGCAGTCCATCTGTAGGCATCTCACTGTCGAGTTGCAGCTCCACCAGCCAAGCCCCTTCGTAAGGGCTCTGGTTGACCAGCTCGGGGTTGTCGGCGACTGCCTGATTCACGGTTGCCACGGTGCCCGCAAACGGCGCATAGACCTCCCCCACCGACTTTGTGCTCTCCACCTCGACCATGATGTCGCCCTTGGCCACATTGGCGCCGACTTCGGGCAGCTCGACGAACACCACGTCGCCGAGCTGATCCTGGGCATAGTCCGTGATCCCAATCCGAACCAACGAGTCGCCCATCTGGCGGATCCACTCGTGTTCCTCGGTGTAGAGAAGATCGTCGGGTATTTGCATCAAACCTCCTCGGGTTCCGGCGGCGACTTTAACGCTGCCAGCTTGTCACGGCTGTCGCCGATGTAGCGGATGGCAACGTACCAATACAGCACCAGCCCGACGACTCCGGTGATGTAGGCCGTCGGCCACATGAGCCATTCCATGACCCCCGCCTTGGCCAGATAGAAGGCCGGGATCGCCCCATAGAGCAAGAAGGTGGCGAGCTTGCCGGCGTACCTCACCTCGATGATCCCTCCTCCCTTGGCGGCAAGGGTGAGGGCCATCATCCCGACCAGGGTCTCCCGGGCGATCAGACCCCAACCGAACCATGCCGGTAGCACGCCCACGATGAGACCGCCGATGAGCGCCGATGCGATGAGGAGACGGTCGGCGATCGGGTCGAGGGCTTTCCCCAGCTCGCTGACCTGATTCAGACGTCGGGCCAGGTAGCCGTCGATCCAATCCGTCCAACCGATCAGGAAGACCAGCCATGCCGCCAGGGCCACGTCGTCCCTAGCCAGCAAAGCCCACCAGAACACCGGGATCCCCAGGAGACGGATGAACGAGACGACATTGGGGATGGTCAGGATCCGGCTGCTGCCAGCGTCTTCGCTCACCGAGCGCAGGCTAACTGCGGGGTTCAGGGTGCCGGAGTCAGGTCTCCGATGCCGCCGAGGCGCCCTTGGATTCCTCCGAGGGTCGAGTCGTAGCTGAACCCGATCCGGTCCGAGCGGTGGGCCTCGATGATCACCGGGTGGTAGAGAGCCAGGTAAGGCAGGTCTTCGGCGAGGGTTTTCTCCATCTCCCAGAGGACGGTTTTCGCCTCGGCCACGTCGGACGCCGACTCGTAGACGGCGAGCTGGGTGTCGAAATCGGGGTTGGCATAGCCGGTGGAGTTGACCGCCCCGTCTGACGCGAAGAGCAGTCGATAGAAGTCCGGGAGGAGAGGGTTGCCCAGAGTCCATCCGAGGACATACATGTCGTACTGCCTGACCCCTGCGGCGTCCTTGCTGAAGGCGAGGTCGACCACGGTGTCGAAATCGGTGACCACCGGTCTCACGTCGAATCCGAGCACTTCGAGGGTGGACTCGATGATCCGGGTGTAGTCCGACCGAGCCGGGTCGTACTCATCGCCAGGAGTGAGGATGGTGAGCGGACCCGAGGCGACGCCGCCGATCGTCAGCCCGGTTCCAGCGATCAACTGGCCCTGGTCCAGTGAGGGTGATGTCGCCCAGGTGTAACCGGCCGCCTCGAGGGCGGTCAGGGCTCTGGCTAGCCGGTCGCTGAGGGCTCCGGTGTACAACTGCGCCAGCGACGAAGCTGCTGTCGGGTCAAACCACGACTTGTTGGCCGGGGACAGCATCGAATGTGCAGCCGAGGCATCGGGCACGAGTGAGGTGGCTGCGCTGTCGACATCGAGGAGCAGGGCGATAGCCTGTCGAAAGGCCGGCTCGGACATCGGTTCCTGGGTCAGGTTGAAACCGAGGTATCGAACCGAGTTGGCCGGGCTTACCGAGATCGTCACATCGGGGACGGATTCCAGCCGGGTCACGCTCTCCCCGGACAACCCATTCGGCGCCAGGATGCTGTCGATCTCTCCTCTCTCGACGGCGGACGCGGCCGCGGCTTCGTCGGGGAAGACGGCGTAGATCACCGTGTCCACGACACTCCCCGGATATCCCGGGTTGGCCACCGACCTGATCTCGTCCTCGCCCAAAGAGACGACCTGGAGGGGCCCGCCCGACACGTCGCCGACGCCGTCCAGCTGGTAGAGATCGGCCGCCGACTCGATCGGAGCGGTCAGCGGGCTCCAGACCTGGGAGGAGAGGATCGGGGCGAGACCGAGCCCATAGGGCCAGACATCGAGCCGTGGCCGCTGGTTGAGCATGATGGTCAGCGATGTGTCCGACTCCGCCACCATGCCCTCGACGGCGCCCGGGTAGGCGTCGGTCCAGCCACCCTCGAGCCCGAGCCGACGAACGGTCTCGAAGGTGTAGACGATGTCGGCCGCGGTCACCGGCTCGCCGTTCGACCAGTGACGGTCGTCTCGGAGCTCGATGCGCACTTTCCAGCCGTCCTCGTCCCAGGTTGGCTCGACCGGTTCGTCGGCGGCGAGATCGGGGCTGAGAGTGTTGGTGGCGGGATCAATCCCGTACAGGGAGGGTTTGGTCGGACCGAGCACGTAGGCATTCCAGGCTGTGGGCTGCTCACCGATGTACTCCCAGAAGTTGGCGGTGGACACGCCGGACAGCAGGCCGACGCGATACTCGAAGACTTCGGGGCTTGGTGCTGTGGTGGATGTCGCGGCGGCATCCAGCGACGACTCGATCTCGGCCTGCGTTTTGGCGCCGGAGCCGCTCTGAGCCATCGCGGCGATGGCAATGCCCGACAGGACCACCGTGGCTCCGATCGTCCTGAGTGTCTTGTTCTGCAAAGGGTGAGTGACCTCCCACCCATTGGATCGGTAGATCTGCGGTGACGCTTGATGGATCAGTCACAATGGCGACTCTCGGGATGGTCATCCAGGTTCAGCCACCCACATGCCGATGACGTGGATGAAGCACTCCATCAGGAGTGGGGGAACTCAAAGGGGAGGACAGATCATGGCTTGCCATGAGGCATCACCGCATCTGGTGAAGGCGATTCAAGTTGGACTGGTGGGCGAGGACATGAGTCTCGGAACCGCCGTCGTCGTCGATGTGGCGCCCCATCGGAGAAACACCGAGGGCTGGCCCGCGTTGATGGTCGGCGCGTTGGTCGTGGCCATAGACATGCCCGACGGCGTGCCCGCGGTTTGGGCCATCGGGGATGAAACGGGCCCGATCGTGGCGGTCGACGCGGCCGCCCGCGAGTATTCGACCTGGGAGCCTGCCGCCAGAGCCGGGGGGAAGAAGGCAACATTCGCCGGCTATCCCGAAGCAGAAGAAGCGAGGCGGTGTCTGCCCGATCTGGTCTAGTCGGGTCGGGTGCGCCGATCGCTCTATCCCAAAACGCTTGGCTACCATTGCACATTCCACAACTCGGGCTGTGGCGCAGCTTGGTTAGCGCGCTTGACTGGGGGTCAAGAGGTCGGAGGTTCAAATCCTCTCAGCCCGACTCACTGACCAGGGGTTGACCCCGAGCCATCGGTCACCGTGCTCGCGGGGGTCGGCAACACAAGTAATGGGAGGATTCAGACCCGCCGGGTCTAATCCCGCAAGTTGAGCGGAACCGGACCACCCTCGAGGACCTTGACCAATATGTTGGAGTCGAAGAGGGTCTCACACGGGATTCCGTTGCCATCCTCATCCATCCGGGCCGGCTCACCCTCGAGCGACCAGTAGACCAACGACCAGAAGAAGGCGGCCTCATCGGGGCGACTGGCGCCATCGTCGAAGGGATGGCCATCCTGGGGTGACCTTAGATCACGGCAAAACAGACCCTTGGGAGCTCGGTCATACGCCTCGAGCAGCTGACCCGTGGTGGTCGGAATGTCGGTCCCCGCCTCCCAGACGGAGGTGCCAGGTTCGTCCAGGACGTATACGACCACTCCTGTAGTGTCCAACTGGAAGTCCGGCTCTGTCCGAGGAACGCCGGCGCAGGCGAACACGCCTCCAATTGCGATCAACCCTTTGTCACGACACTGGAGCTCAGAGGCGCCTGTTACACCCTCAGGGGGATCGGACCGAGCGAACTGATCATCCATCCATGTCTGGGCCCAGCTCACGACCGTCTCGATGTCGACCTGGGGGGCCGACGGAGGGGGCTCGCTGGTAGTGGTGGACTCCTCGGTGGTGGTCGGAGCGGTCGTAGGGGTGGTGGTAGGGGTGGTGGTAAGTGTTGTCGTCGTAGCCACAGTGGTGTTAGCCGTCGAGGGTGCCGGTGTCGTAGTGTCGGTTCTCTCGCCACTCGTGCCACAGGCACCAACCAGGAGAACGATGGCCATGACCAAACTGCCGCGGATCGACTGATGTCTGGACCTCATGTCGACCTCCTCGATCGGTCCTTCTTCAATTGGAGCGGATCGGAGTGTCTTCGGGTAGAGCCGTACTACTCGAAAATGCCAGCCCGGACGGCCGTACTGACCTACGGGCGCGGCTTCAAGAGCGCGACTCTGCAGTCAGGATCCGGCATTCAGGATCCGGCCCGACTCCCTGATGATGAACAGCGTTTACCTCGCAAACAGTGCCACTCGAACCGGCGTTAGCATCTTCGGACGGGCTTCCCTATGACTCGGTGGAGCCCAGACGGGGAGGGATGGTGAACTCAGGGTTCCACGACGAAATCAACGACATCGTTGCGTCACGCACCGACGAGCTGGTCGAGATGTTGCGGTCGTTCATCTCGGTCTCCTCCGAGAATCC
>DASWKK010000233.1:0-2880 GCA_036396655.1 Acidimicrobiia bacterium | reverse complement strand
ATCGACGGCCCTCACCGGCGTCGAGGCCATCGCCAACGGGGTCCAGGCGTTTCGTGAGCCCAAGGCGCACAACGCCGCCACCACGCTGGGGGTCATGGGTGCCATCTCGATCTCGATGTTTCTGGGCATCTCCACGTTGGCGCGGTGGTTCGACGTCCGCATCTCGGAGGGCACCATCGATCAGTTCGGCACGGTGATCTCACAGATAGGGCGAGCCAGTTTCAACGGCGGTTTCGGCTTCTATGCCCTTCAGGTTTTCACCGCTGCCATCCTGATTCTGGCTGCCAACACCGCCTATCAGGACTTCCCCCGGCTTTCGGCGATCCTGGCCCGCCACAAGCTGATGCCGAGGCAGTTCCTGAACCGCGGCGACCGTCTGGTCTTTTCCAACGGGATCATCACCCTTGCCCTGGTTGCCTCGGCTCTTCTGGTCGTGTTCGACGCTGAGGTGAGCCGTCTCATCCAGTTGTACGTGGTGGGCGTGTTCACCGCATTCACTCTCAGCCAGACCGGGATGGTCCGCCATTGGCTGCGGACGCGGGAGCAAGGGTGGGGCAGGTCGGTGGTGATAAACCTCGTCGGTGCTGTGACCACGGGCGTGGTTCTGATCGTGGTGGCCACAGTCAAGTTCGTGCATGGCGCCTGGATCGTGATTCTCATCGTGCCCGTCCTGGTGATGCTCATGTTGAACACCCGTCGGCACTACTTGGGAGTGGCGGCACAGCTCAAGCTCGTCCCGGTCGAGGCACAGCCTCGACCCGTCAGGATCCTCGTGCTGGTGGCCCATCACGACGAGGGCACCGACCGGGCGCTGCGTTATGCCGAGCTGGTCAATGCCGAGGCTGTCACCTGTGTTCACGCCGAAGAGCCCAGGTCCGACGACCTCATCTACACCTGGGATTCATCACACCCCGGACATTCGCTCGAGATCATTCCGGGCGAGAAGGAGTCGATATCACGAAGGGTGGTGCAACGGGTCCGTGAAGAGCGGGATGCGCATCCGGAGACGATCATCGCCGCCATCCTCGCCGACCGGGTTCGGACCCGATCCATCCTTGCCCCATTCACCCATCGTCACAGTCTCGCCATCAAGTCACGACTCCTCTTCGAGCCTGGCGTCGTGGTGACAGACCTCAACGTCCTGCAACGCTCCCGGCGCAGCAAGCTGGCCCAGGTGCCGATCAGTCACATAGAGCAGGTGGTGCTCATCTCGGACATGACCCGCCCAATCAGAGAGGCACTGACCTTTGCCCAGGGTCTGGGGTCACCGGTGACTGCCGTCCACATCGATGTCGACGCTGCACAGCGGGAAAGAGTGGAGAGGCAGTGGGAGGACTCCGGCTATGAATTCCAGCTCGAGGTGGTTCCCAGCCCCTATCGGAGCATCGTCGACCCATTGGTCCGGTATCTACGTGAGCGGCGACGGACGGCCACTCCCGGAACCCTCATCTCGGCTCTCATCCCCGAGTTCGTCGTGCCCGGTCGAATAACTCAGCTGCTTCACAACCAGACCGGGCTCGCCATAAAGGGAGTCCTCGCCGGGGAGCCTGGTATCGCCGTCACCAGCGTGCCTTTCCATCTTCGGGACGCGGATGGGGGAGACGTACTCTGATCGGTGAACCCAAGTCGCCGCCAGGAGGCAGCGCTGCCATGTCGGGGCCCCATCATGAACCCACGCGAGGCGACCCGCGCTCCGTCGTGCGCCGTCGCTGCGGCGAGCTGCTCTGCGGGAGAGCCGTCCTAGGTTGAGATTCCCCGATCAGAGGTATTTTGGGCAAGTGAATCGCGGCAAGCTGAAGGTGTTCCTGGGAGCTTCTCCCGGTGTGGGCAAGACCTACGCCATGTTGGAGGAGGGACATCGGATCCGGTCGGAAGGCCGAGATGTCGCTATCGGCTTTGTCGAGCCTCATGGTCGAGCAGAGACCGCAGCGCTGATCGGCGATCTCGAGGTCGTCCCGAGACGATCACTCCCCTATCGGGATGCCGTCTTCGAGGAGATGGATCTCGATGGTGTCCTGGCGCGGCGCCCGGAGGTCGCCCTGGTGGATGAGCTGGCCCATACCAACGTCCCGGGATCGAGGCATACCAAGCGCTGGCAGGATGTCGAGGACTTGCTCGACGCCGGGATCGATGTGCTGTCGACGCTCAACATCCAGCACCTCGACTCCCTGAACGATGTGATATTCGAGATCACCGCAGTCGCGCAGCGTGAGACGATCCCCGACGAGGTGGTGCGGCGAGCCGACGAGATCGAGCTCGTCGATCTCACCCAGGAAGGGGTTCGGGAGAGGCTGGCCGCGGGAAAGATCTACCCGGCAGAGCGGATCGACGCTGCCCTTGCCAATTACTTCCGGCCGGGCAATCTCGGGGCGCTGCGCGAGCTCGCCCTGTCCTGGACCGCCGACCGGGTCGACGAGGCCGTGGCCAAGTACCGGGACATTCATGGGATCGACCAGCCGTGGGAGACGAAAGAGAGAGTGGTGGTGGCCCTGGCCGGCGCAGAGGGTGGCGACGCGGTGATCCGGCGGGCCGCGCGCCTTGCCATGCGGTCGGGAGCTGATCTCGTCGGTGTGTTCGTCCGCCCGACCGACGGCTTGACCGAGGAAGCCAGCCCGTCCCTCCCTGCGCAGAGAGAGCTCCTCGAGCATCTGGGTGGTCGCTATCACGAGGTGGTGGGTGACGACGTCGGCAGCTCTCTGCTCGCCTTCGCCAGAGAAGAGAACGCGACGCAGATCGTCTTGGGGGCGTCCCGCCGAGCCCGTCTCGATGAGCTGATCCGAGGCTCCCCGATCGCCAAGGTGATCCGCAACTCCCGCGATATCGATATTCATGTGATCTCCTATGAGGGGGCGCGTCGGCCGAGAGGGCGTCACCGGCGAC
>DASWKK010000232.1:0-7112 GCA_036396655.1 Acidimicrobiia bacterium | reverse complement strand
GCCCCACAGAGCGGTGACCGGATGGACCCGGAGATAGCGTCCCGCCGCGGCTCCACCCAGCCCGCTGCGCTGGAGAATGGCGGGGGTGTTGAGCGCCCCGGCGGCCAGGACGACGGCTCTCGACTTGACCCTCACCGTGTGCCCGCCGACCTTGCCCATCACTCCGGTCGCCCGGCCCTCTTCGGTTTCGACCAACCGGACGTCGGCATCGGTGATGATTCGCGCCCCGGCGTCGGCCGCGTCCTGGAGATAGGTGGCCAGCGTGGAGCGTTTTGCCCCGATCCGACATCCCATGGTGCAGTAGCCGCACTCGCGCTCGGTACAGCCGGCTGCGTTGCGGGGCATCTCGTCGACATGCCAGCCCAGACCACGGAGCCCCTTCTCCATCAACCGGTCCCGTTTGGAGGGTGATCCGAAGTCCTGGTTCACCTCGAACCTGGTCTGCACCGCGATGGTCGAAACCTCGAACTGCTCCCCGCTGAACACGCCGTGGAACCCGGCCACCCGATCCCACTCCTCCCGGATATCTGTGGGTGTGGGGAACGAGGTGGTGTAGTTGATGACAGTGCCACCGCCGAGGGTGGATCCGGCCAGCATCAGGATGCTCCCGTCTGCCGAGGAGCCGAGAGCGCCATCGAGGTACATGGAGCGATAGGCGTCCGCTTCGAGGTGGCTGAAGTCGGACTCGTTGTGATAACCGCCGCGTTCGAGGACCACCACCTTGAGGCCGGCCGCCGCCAGCACCCCGGCGACGGTCCCGCCCCCGGCTCCCGAGCCAACGACCACGACGTCGGTGTCGATGGTGGTGTCCGCGGATATGACCTCGGTGCGGATCGGTTTGTCCACCTGTGGTGGCGGTCCCGCCGGGCCTGGGTATCCCATCTCCAACCATGACCCCGGCCGTACCGCCGAGTTTTCGGTGGTCACCCAAAGCAACGCGGCAACCGTCTTCAGGGCTCGGGCGCCTTTGCGAACCATCCCGATCGGGTTGTTCTCCATCGCCCGAAAGGCGTCGGCTCTCCCGGTCGGCGACATGGCGACGAACGCTTCGGGGCGTCGGAAAAGAACCATGCCTCCCGCCCTCGAAGCGAGCAAGCTCAACACCAATCTCAGCTCTTTCCGATCATGGTCATGGGGCAGGGACTCATACACCCGGGACAGCCGCTCGGCAAGACCGAGGTCTCGTCCCGGCGTGGTCCACACCGGTGTGTCACCAGGAGTCGAGGGCAGGATGGTGTCGACCATCGCGGAGAAGGCGTTTAGATGCTTGGGAGCGAGTGTCATCTGGTCTCGCTGCGCAAACATACGCCGGCCAGCCACCTGACGTGTCTTGGACTCTGGTCGATGGTCGGCTAGAAACATCGACAGTCGTCAGGAGGTCGATGAGAACCGCGATTGGCCGATTCGGTGTTTGGCGAATGGTGGCGGGGATGACCCCGGTGTTGGCGCGGGAGGTCGAGGCCCTTGGGTACGGGGCGATCTGGCTCGGTGGCTCGCCAAAGGGGGATCTCAACGATGTGAAAGCGGTGCTCGACGCCACCGAGCAGATAGCGGTCGCCACCGGGATCGTCAACATGTGGCGCGATGACGCAGGCACGGTCGGGGAATCTCATCGACGGATCACCGGGAAGCATCCCGGCCGGTTCCTGCTCGGCGTCGGGATCGGGCACCGCGAGGCGACCCAGGAGTACCACCGGCCCTTCGACAAGATGATCGACTACCTGGATCGACTCGACGCGGCCGGGGTGCCCCGGGACGAGGTGGTGCTAGCCGCGCTGGGGCCGAGGGCACTGACTCTGGCGGCGGAGAGAACCGCCGGGGCGCATCCTTATCTGACCACTCCCCGACACACCCAGCATGCCCGACGGGTGTTGGGAGAACGTCCCCTGCTGGCACCCGAGCACAAAGTGATGGTGGGCGCCGATCCAGCCCGAGCCCGCTCTGCGGGCAGAAAGGTCGTGAGCCGGTATTTGAATCGGGTCAACTACCGCTCCAACCTGCTGCGGGACGGATGGACAGAGGAGGACCTGCTCGATGGGGGCAGCGACCGGCTGGTCGACGCACTGGTGCTTCACGGACCCGCGGAGGAGGTGGCTGCCGGTCTCGCTACTCACCTCGACTCCGGGGCGGACCACGTGGCGATTCAAGTCCTCGACGAGGATCCCCTCGAGACCTACCGTCAGCTGTCCCAAGCCCTCCCCCTCTGATCCATCGCAACCGCTTTCGAGGACGCCCGGGGGGTCAAGCCCGCACCCGTTTCATGGTGGGGTCGTAGAAGGGGGAGAGGGACACCACCGCCGGGTAACGCTCGCCGGCGATGTCGACCTCCCAGCGACCGGCGGCCAGCCACTCCTCGCTCACCGGCTCGTCTCCTTCGACCATGGCCAGACCCACCGCCCCGCCCAGAGTGAACCCGTACGAGGCGGTGCGCACATAACCAACCTCCCGCCCGTCACGATCCACCACTTCGGTGTGATGCATGAGCAACGCAGGGTCGCTGACCAGGATCTGAACCAAGCGGCGGCGTGGTGGCCCGGCAGCCAGCTGCTCTACCACGGCTTGTCGGCCGATGAAACCTCCCGGCTTACCCGGGTCTGCGAATTGCCGCAACCCGACTTCCCAAAGCCGGTCGGTGTTGTCGATGTCGTGGCCGTAATCCCGGTAGGCCTTCTCCATTCGCAGACTGCCCAACGCCTTCAAGCCCGCCGGCCGGAGACCTTCGGGCCTGCCCGCCTCCAACAGCCGGTCGTAGACGGCGACTGCGTCGTCGGCCGGAATGTACAGCTCGTATCCGAGCTCTCCCACGTATGTGATCCGAACGCAAAGCACACGCACCCCGTCGACATCGAGGTAGCGGGCGGCACGGAACGGAAAGCTGGAGTTCGAGAGGTCGGTGGCGGTCACCTTCTGCATGATCTGACGGGAAAGGGGGCCTTGGAGGTTGATCTGCGCCAGCAGGGCGGACACGTCTGCGATCCTCACCTCTTCCGTCGCGTGGCGGCGCATCCAGGTTTCCACATGGCGGTGGGCCGTGTCGGTTGCAACCACCATGAACCGCCCCTGGTTCAGCTTGGTGACTGTCAGGTCAGCTTCGAGGGTCCCCCGGTCGTTGAGCCATTGGGTGTAGGTGATGGTCTCGGCTGGCCCGTCGACCGTGCCTGCCGAGAGCCGCTCCAGGAACACACCGGCGTCGGCGCCCTCGACCGAGAACTTGGACATGAACGACATATCGATGAGGACCGCGGCGTGGCGAGCTGCCTCGTGCTCCAACTGCCAGTTCTCGAACCACGCGGCTCGCCCCCAGGTGAGTGGACCCGCCTCGGGGGTGGTGCCGGGCTCGCCGTACCAGTCAGGTGACTCCCAGCCGCTCACCTCGCGGAAGTAGGCACCCAGAGCGGTGAGGCGATCATGCATTGGAGAGAGTTGGGCGTTTCGCGCCGTCTGAGGTGTGCGGGTGGGGTAGTGGGTCTGATAGACCATCCCCAGCATCTCGACGGTCCGTTCTCTCCGGTATTCCGGATCCGCCTGATATGGGCGAAGCCGGTCGATGTTCATCCCGGTGACGTCGACATCGGGGCGGCCATCGACGATCCACTGCGCGACCACCCGGCCGATCCCCCCACCGGTGAGGATGCCAACCGAGTTGAGCCCGGCGGCGACGAAGTAGTTGCGAAGCTCGGGCGCCTCTCCTACCAGCGGGGCCAGGTCGGGGGTGAAACTCTCCGGACCGCAAAACAGCTTGCGAACCCCGGTCGTCTCCGACACCGGGACTCGGGCCATGGCTTTCTCCAGGTAGGGCCCGATCCGATCCCAGTCGGGGGTGACCTCACCAAAGGCAAAGTCGTCAGGAACCCGGTCGACCATCCACGGGGCACAAACCGGCTCGAAGAGGCCGATAAGCAAGCCACCGACTTCCTCCCGAAAGTAGCCATAGGAGGCGGGGTCCTCGATCACCGGCCAGTCCCGGGAGATCCCGGGGATCTGCTCGGTGATCATGTAGTAGTGCTCGGCGGCCTGGAGTGGGATGCTCACTCCGGAGACCTCGCCCAACTGTCGAGCCCACATCCCAGCGCAATTGACCACGTACTCTGCCTCGATGTGACTGTGATCGGTGTCCACACCCGTCACCAATCCGCCGTGGGTGGTGACCCCGGTGACCGCAACACCTTCGACGATATGGACGCCCCGTTGACGTGCCCCGGCGGCTAGGGACATGGTGACGTCGACCGGGTTGACTTTCCCATCACCTGCCACATAGAACCCGGCCAGGATGTCATCGGTGCGTGCGATGGGGAACGCCTCCGCCACCTCGGTGGGAGAGATCTCGGTGACATCCACCCCGCAGTGGCGGTTGAAGGCGGCGACCCTGCGGTACTCCTCCAGTCGGTCCGCGTCGGTGGCGAGCTCGATGAACCCGACCGGGGCGAAGCCGGTGGCGACTCCGGTCTCTGCTTCGAGACGGGCGTAGAGGTCGCGGGTGTAGCGACGGATCGCCGTGGAGGTCTCCGAGGTCGACCCGAAAGTCACCATCAGACCGGCGGAGTGCCAAGTCGTACCCGAAGTGAGCCGGTTCCGTTCGACGAGAGCGACGTCGGTCCAGCCCAGATGGGCCAGGTGATAGGCAACGCTGGTTCCGATCACCCCTCCGCCGATCACCACCACCCTGACGCGGTCGGGAATCCGTGGGGTTGTCATGCGGTCTCGTCTCGGCTTATGCGTGGGCAGGCTAGTGAGGGGTCGGTCGGTTCTTTCTCTGTCGCTGTGGCGCCTTATGTGGCGCTACCTACCTCAGGTAAGCGGTCTGCGCTCGTTTAGACCGGATCCAGGAGCAGTGTCGTTCCCAGAGTCTCGGGACGGAGCATCGAGTCGAGCGACCCGCCGGGCGGGTACTTGCGACGTAGCGCCTGAGAGACTCGCTCCACCGAATCGGGATCGTCGGCGGCGACGGCCCGAAAGTGGAGACGATCGTCACCCACCCGGAGCGTCACCTCCGGGTTGGCCAGGGCCCGTTGATACCACTTGCCCGACTCGCCGCGCACCGACCGGACGAAAACGTCGCCGGAGTCTACGACCACCCAGATGATGGTCCCGATGGTGCGTTCGCCAGACCGGGTCTCGATGACGACCGTCTTGACTTCGCCCAGGGTCTCCACCTGGTCTGCACTCACTGACACGGCCCAGGAACCTAGCGGAAGCCGTCCGTCACTTTCTCCATCTAGGTGGCGCCATTTCTCCCCCCAGCGAACGAAGTGAGCCGTTTCTCCCCCCAGCGAACGGAGTGAGCCGTTTCTCCCCCCAGCGAACGGAGTGAGCGTTGGGGGGAGTACCCCGAAGGGGGGAGGGGGGTCTTCGGGGAGTACCGGCGTAGCCGGGGAGGGGGGAACTCCTGGCGCCACCTACCTAAGGTGAGCGACGGTCACTGGGTCGCCATGGGCTCCAGGTTGCGATTGACTCGGAACAGGTTTTCCGGGTCGCACTCGGACTTGATCTTTCGCAAGCGTTCGTAATTGCCTCGGTAGGAGTCTTCGATGCGCGAGGCGTCGTCGTCGGCCGTCTGGAAATTGATGTAGTTGCCCCCGGTCGAGAAGGGGCGGATCCGCTCCCAGGAGTTGCCGACCCAAGTCCGATGGGCTTCCCCGTTGGGGTCGGTGGCGGGCCAGGCACCGGCGGCCCCGGTCACGAAGGTGGCGTCGCGGTTGCCTACGGCACCGTCGTCCTCCGCGCGCTCGTTGAGCGCACCCTCGATGTGGAAGAGTATGACCTGTGACATGGGGGACTCGATCGTGCTCGCGTTCGCCTGGAAGGTCTGCAGGTAGTCGTCACTCAGATCGGAGATGAACTCAGTCTTCCAGTAGTAGTTGGCCCCTTTCGGCTGTGTCGCATCGAGCATGGATTGTTGTTCCAGGTAGGTCTTGGCCACCATCAGGTCGGCTATCGGCCTCCCGAATCCCTTGATCGGCGCCAGGTCATGGGCTGCCTGTGTCGGGTCGCCGCTATGGCAAGCGACCACGGCCACCATCGGCTTGCCGTGCCACTCCTCGGGGATGAAGGGCGCTGGTGGGGCCAGCCGCATGGTGGCGACCAAGGTCAGCTCGCTGGGTGCGGCTGCGGTCATCTCCTGATATAGACCGAGCACGTCTTCGGCGTGGTCCGCCGCGGGCCAGGCAACGATGCCTCCCATGATCGAAGGACCGACCTCGTGCAGCTGGTAGGTGAACCTGGTGACCACGCCAAAGTTCCCCCCGCCGCCTCTCAAGGCCCAGAACAGCTCCGGTTCGACATCCCGGCTGGCCCGTCGGAACCGGCCGTCGGCAGTGACCACCTGCGCTTCGACTAGGTCATCGACGGTGTATCCGAACCTTCGGGACAGATACCCGAATCCGCCCCCGAGGGTGAGCCCGGCGATGCCGGTCTCGGACACGAAGCCGAGGGTGGTGGCCAAGCCATGTTCCTGGGTGACACGGTCCACATCGCCGAGGAGACATCCCGGCCCAACATGTACCACCCTCCTCTCGCGGTCGATCCGGACTTCCCGCATCCGGGACATATCCAGCGTGAGTCCGTGATCGGCGAGGGCGAGACCGGCGATGTTGTGACCCCCACCTTTGATCGAGAGCAGCAACCCGTGCTCCCCGGCCAGGTTCACCACGGTGGTCACCTCGTCGGCGGTCTCCGGTTGGATCACGAGGGCCGGTTCCTTGCGGATCATCCCGTTCCAGAGACGGGTGGCATCGTCGAATCCCGGATCACCGGGCCGAAGTCTGCGCTGGTCCGGAATCGCGCCGAACACAGCTGGGTCCAGCCCGATCTGGCCACCGTCGAGGGTTTGCACCGTGATCACTTCGGATGACATGGCCGAGTTCCTTCCAATCGCCCCCGCGCCAAGCTAGTCCAAACCGACGACCGTCTTGACTTCGCCCACGGTCTCTAGCTGGTCTGCACCGTTTCTCCCCCCAGCGAACGAAGTGAGCGTTGGGATGCTCCTATAGATGTCAAGCGGCTTTGGCTTGTGGTTGTTGTTTGGTGAGGAGGGTGGCGATTTCTCTGGCTGCGTAGCGTTTTAGGCAGCGGATGATTTCGGGTTTGGTTAGTCCTTCTTTGAGTCGGCGTTG
>DASWKK010000231.1:0-34717 GCA_036396655.1 Acidimicrobiia bacterium | reverse complement strand
CAGGTCGCCCGCGGGATCCACAGCTTCGAGGGAAATGAGGCTGCCTTCAGGTCATGGGTCTTCGTGATCGCACATCGACGGCTCATCGACACTCGTCGGAAGGCGATGCGAGAGCCCAACCTGGTGGCATTCCCCGTCGATGAATCCGGTTATCAGGGCGGGAACGTGGAGACGGAGGCGATGGACCGGCTGGTGACGGCGGAGCTGGAGCAAGCGCTCGAAGCCCTGACCGACGACCAGCATGACGTCCTGGCACTGCGCATCATCGCCAACTTGACATTGGAGGAGACGGCCGATGCGGTCGGCAAACGGGTGGGAGCGGTAAAGGCACTGCAGCGGCGGGGTTTGATCGCACTGCGGACGCATCTCGATCAGGGCCGAGTATCCCCATGAGTCGTTTTGACGATTACCCCGGTGATATGTTCGCAACAACTGTCACCGACGAGGACATCGAGCTGCTGCTCGCTGGTTCGGCACCGGCCAACCAGGAACTCGCCGAGCTGGCTGCCCTCGTGGACCTGATCCGGGCCGCTTCCGTTCAGGTGCCGTCCGAGAGCCAAATCGTCGAAGTGGCCGCCCAAGCGGCCACGATCGCCCGTTCCGCGGCACCCTCCGCCGGTGCGCGCCCGAGGGTTCGGAGCCGGACAAGGGTCTCATGGAGATGGCGTCCTCAAGTTGCGCTGACCTTGGGCGCGGTGCTCGTGACATTCACCTTCGCCGGGGTTGCAGCCGCTTCGAACAGTGCCGCACCGGGTGACGCGCTCTACGCAATAGACCTTGCTCTGGAGAGAGTCGGCATCGGGGCCGGAGACGTCGAAGAGCGTCTCGACGAGGCGAACGCCCTTCTCTCCTCCGGCGAGACGTATCTGGCTTTGGCCCATGCCGCCCAGGCCATCGATCTGGCCGCCGAGGACTCCGCCGAGGCCGCTGCCCTGGAAGAGGCGAAGGCTGCGCTGATCGAGGCAGCCGAGCTGATCCAGGCGGGGCAGGGCACAGACGCTTTGCTGATGCGCGAGAACGTCTCAGCACTCCTGGTCTTCATCCACGACAACCACCAGGCGACCGGCGTCGACAAGAAGGAGTTCGGTCACCGCGTCGCCGCCCTGGCTCGTGAGATTCCGACCCAACAAGACACAACCGAATCACCCGACGAAGCCGAGGTCGACGAACCAGAAGACCCAGGGAGAGCGGGGGACGTCGGGGAGCCGGCAAACAGCGAACCGGGACCACCGGTGAGTGTGCCAAAGGGCGAGAGCCCACCGGCCAACAATGCCGGCAACGGCAACTCTGAACCGGAGAATCGTGGCGAGACCGGGAAGCCCACCGAGACCACCAGCCCGGGTAGCAACCAGGGAGGGGGGTCTGCCGGCACCGGCGGACCGCCGGCCGGATCCCCGTCAGAGACGGCTCCGGGAAAAGGCAAGCCCTAGCCGCCAGTATTTCTGCGACGGGCCACTAGCTCCGCAGGGAGCGCAGCACAGCCTGACCGCGGGGGGACAACCGATAGCCTCGTTCCAGACTCTCGGTGAGCCCCAGCTCCTTGAGCTTGCGCACATCAAACTTGAACGGCATCTTCTCCCGCCCCAGCGAGCGGGCGAGGTCTTCGGCGCGCACCTCGGGGCGGTCGGCGATCAGACGAAGCGTTTCTCGAGTCCACGCACCGTGACCGCTGGCGGCGTCCATACGATCGAGTCTTCGCTGGATGTCGACCAATTCCGACTCGCCGGGAATCGTGTTGCGGAGTTTCACCCGTGGGTCCGCTCCGGCGTGTCTGACACCGACTCGGTACATGAGCTGACCGCGGCTCCCGGCGGCGATGATGAGATCCGGTACCGACTCAAACCCTGCGGCGGCAGCGTCCTCCCGATCCAGCTTCTCCTGATCGACCCGGTCGACGGAAACCACCTCGATCAGCCCTACCGGGGTTCGGAGACGCGAACCGGTCTTGACTCTGGCCGTATCCCACTTACGGTACACGGCCTCGACCCGACCCGACTCGATCCCTCGGAGAACGTCGTGCTTCAACAGCATCGTCATGGACGATAGAGACAAGAGCCCCCCGAGGAGCCTCCTCCTGGGGTACTCCCCACAAGACCCCCCTCCGGGGTACTCCCCCCGAGAACCCCCCTCCCCCCTTCGGGTTTCTCCCCCCAACGCTCACTTCGTTCGCTGGGGGGAGAAACAGCTCACTTCGTTTGCTGGGGGGAGAAACGGCTCACTTCGCTCGCTGGGGGGAGAAATGGGGGGAGAAACGGCGGCGAGACGACGTCTCGACGCTGCGGCGACCAGCGCCCTCCGGTGGTCGTCGACCACTGCCTGGTTGAGGTTGGGGTTGTACTGACTCATCATCGGTGCCTTCTCATGTTCCGGTCTGTCTGACGGAGAGGGAGTCGACGACTCAGAAAGGTCACGGAAGACCCGGCGCTGCAGTCGTCACGGTTGTCGAGTTGCGGCAGGCCGGCTTCTTCAAAGGAGAAAGCCGCCTCAGCGGCGGCTCAGAGAAGACGAAGGTGGACGATCAGTCAGACCATCGACTTCCTTCCCGAACCGGCGCAAACCGCGCTCTTGTTCATTGCGATTCCCATCAACGTCACCTTTCTTCCCGCAAGTTGCGGAGGCTCAATATGGCGACAGCTGGGACTGACTGTCAAGGCATTTAGATCCAAAAGGGTCAACCGAGAAAGGGAATATCGCCTCTGGCGGTTGTCGTCACCTCGCCACATCCTGGGAGCAGGAGGATCTGTCGATGAAGACGATCTCCACGAATGAACGACCTCTCTCGCTCAGGGCGATAGGCGGTGGGCTGGCAGGAGCCACTCTCGGTTTCGGGGTGGGGTACCTGATCTACGGCTGGCTCAACCCCATGCTCGAGGGCAGGGATGATTGGCTCGAGGAATTTCAGGGCGCACTGTTCAACATCGTCCCCCTGTGCATCGTGGTCGGTGCTGCCGCGGGCTGGCTGCTGGTCAGGAGACTCGGCCGCCGGTGATCATTGAGTCAGTTGGTCGATAGCGAGAAGCGGCGAGCGCGACCCGATCTTCCGGCCACAAACCGCTCTTCGTGCCTGCCGAGCTTGGTCAGATTCGAGATGAGCACGGCTCCAAGCACCGCCAGTGCCATCGTTGAGAAGGTGAGTGATGCCAGCCAGGGCCAGGGCATGCCGGCGGCGTCGAGTTCGGTCGCGCGGGCTGACGCCATCACGGTCAGTCGCTCCAGCTTCTCAGAAGCGAGGTCCTCATCAAACCCAGCCGCGGCGCCGGAAGCGACAACGACGTCAACCTGAGTGGGCGGCGGCTCGGGGAAGATCGTGAGCCTGCTCCGATGCTTTGGGTACCCGTAGCCGAGCATCATGTCTGTTTCCGAGATGTCGTCTACAACCACCCTCACCCCAAGGTGACGTCTGTCGGCAAAGGAGTGATCGATAGCGTCGAAGTCGAGCCGCGACTCTACCCAGGTTTCCCCGAACCTCGTCTGGACGGTTGCCTGGGAGGAGCCGATCTCGACACAGGTACCACCTTGTGCGTCGCAGTCGAGCAGATAGACCGAGAGGACTCCTGTCTTGACGGTGTCGAAGGCCGCAGGAGCACTCCAGATGACCACCGAGGGATAACCGGTGAGCCGTCTCCCCGTCATATCGCCCTGCCACTGCTGAAACCTGGTTCCGTCGGTCTCTTCCAGGCCAAGCGTTGACCGTTCCAGGGACAACCCGGGGTAGATGTCCCGACCAAGGTCGAAGTTGGGCATCTCGCCCCCACTTGGAGAGGACACCAGTGAGCCGATGGGGAACCCATCAGGCCCAAAGTAGAACGACTCCTGCTCCGAGGCGGAGGCGACCGGGACGAGAACCACCACCAGCAGGGCGATCATGACGCCCCGAGCTGCCGCAAGACCCCACATCCTTCAACGCACCCCGGCTTCCATCGGCATCGCCAAGGGAGCAGAATCGTCGACCTCCCCGGCGAGAGGGAGCGAGACCGAGAAGTGGCTCCAACTCGGATCTCTCCTGTAGCTGATTTGCCCACCCATCAGGTCGCTGAGCGTGCGCGCGACCGGTAGACCGGTGCCAGTGGGGCGTGACCGTCGGCTGTGCTCCAGTAGGTCGAGGTAACGCTCGAAGACCATTGCACCGATCTCGGGAGGAAGACCTGACCCATCGTCCGAGACCGTGAGTCGAACGGAGTGCTCATCCTGAACGGCCCAGACGGCTACCCGACTCCCCCCATGGCGGATGGCATTGCTCACCAGTGCATGGAGCACCTGTCGCAGCACGTGGGGGTCGGTCACGACTGCGATGTCGGGTACCACCACCTTCAATTCGGGCCGCACCCGGCGGTAGTCCGCGGCCACCGCCAGCGCCTCCGCCCTCAGGCTGCACCGCCGGGGATGGACGGTGATCTCAGGCGAGACGCCTACCAGGAACTCACCGGCTGCCCGGTTGGCCACCTTTTCCAGTTCGATCGCAGCATCGAATTCTGCCTCACGCGCCAACAGCCGGGCCCTGGCCAATCGCCAGAAGATCACCATCATCACGGCAGGGACGATCAGTGTGAGCAGGATCTGGAATGCGGGGAGGACCCCCAAGAGGCGAGACAGCAACCCGGCGAGCAGAGTCAATCCGACCAGCGAAACGCCGACAGCAACCGCCCGCATCCGGTCGGCCGCGACCTGCTTGATCCTGCTTGACAACGTGGCCATGCTGTGTTTATCGACCGTTTGTGGCCCGTCTATAGGGTTCGACGGTCATATGCACGTTTCCAAAGGACGACAATCGCGTCGTGCGCAAGCTCTGGGCATTCGTCAGGCTCAGTCGGCCCGTTTCCTGATCGGAGGCGCCTTGATGCACGCGCTCGGCGGCTGCTGCCCGTCGCAGGAAAACTGGCGGTAACTCTCCGAGATGCTCTCGCCCTATTTCAACGACAGCCAACTAGGATCGGGCCTCTTGGCCACCACATCGTCCTCCGTGATCGCTCGCCGCCCTGCGCCTGTATAGAGGCCGGCCCATCATGACCAGTTGGGGGGACAAGCTGGCGGCCTCGGCCCGGGAACGACTGAGCTCAGTGGTCGTCGCTACCGCTCTGGCCGCCCTCATAGTCCTGGGTGTCCTCGCCGTGCTGGTTTTCACCGTGAGAGCGCTGCAGACCGCGTCCTCGACTGCAGCAATGACCGTCGCGGTGGTCGAAGTGACAGAGGATGCGCTCGCCACTACGGCTGCGCTCCAGGAGGAGCGGGCGTTGGGCTCGATCATGACCCACGACTTTGCCACCTACCGCGCCTTGTATGAGGAGGCGATCACCCGCACCGATCTGGCGTTTCAGGATCTTCGGGTGGCCTGGTCACGGCATCGAACACAGGTCCCATCCACGGCAACGCCGCCAATCAGCGATGTTCTTGCCGCTCAAGTCTCTTTGACCGACTTCCGCGAGGCCACCCTGACCCCCAATGGCGAGTCCACCTTTTCCCTGTACACCGAAGTCGTCGGCCTCTCCCTTGCGGCAACTCTGGATCTGATGAAACAAACCGACGACCCGGCGCTGAGTGATCGGGCCCGGATCATCGCCGACCTGCTCAATGTCTCCGAGGCACTGCATGCCCGGCGATTCATGATCCAGGAGGCGTTGGCCGCCAACGAAGCGATGTCCGAGGAGTCTCTTCTCCAGTTCGACGTCGTGACCAGCAACCTGAGGCAAGGCCTCTTTCAGGCCAGGTCACTCGCCGAGGGCAGCGACCTCGAGGCCGTCGAAGAGATCATGTCCGGGCCGGCGGCGGAATTCTCCGAGGACCTGGTGCAGGTCGTGACCTCGAGCGACGACATCGATCACGGAATCACTGTCGAGGCGTGGTTCGACGCCGCTTCAGGGCGTATCGATCTGGTAAACGACCTCATCCCGCGAATCCATGCCGACGTGGCCGGGGCGGCATTCGACACTCTCAATCGTGCCGAGCGTGACCTCTGGAGCCGCTCCATCCTGCTCAGCGCCCTATTCATCCTGGCGATCCTGGTGGCCAGCAATGCGGTGTTCGCCACCAGGGAACGCGGTGAGGCTTTGGCCGAGTACGGACAGCTCACCGACGGGCTACGTGCCTGGTTCGTGGCCGCATCATTTCCCGATGCCGACAACGTCGACATCGCCGCGCGCTACGTCCCGGCTTCGATCCGAACCATGTCCGGGGGCGACTGGTATGACGTCTACCAGGTCGGCGACGACCTCGCCGTGGTGATTGGTGATGTTGCAGGGCACGGTGCCGAGGCGACTGCCCAGATGGCGCAGCTGAGAAACATTCTCCGCGGTCAATCCACCGCGCTCACTTTGGAACCTGCAGATCAGATCGACCTGCTCAGCCGGGCAATATTCGAGTCGGGCATCGTGGCAACGCTGACCTATGGGTTGCTTGACCCGGTCACAGGGGAGTTCATCTACACCCGGGCGGGGCACATCCCCCTTCTCATTCGGACAGCGTCGGGTGGGGTGCGCATCGAAGAGGAGGCTCCCGGACCACCGGTGGGTGCCGGCATCGACCTGGAGAGAGAGCAGAAAGTCACCCGGCTCGAGCCCGGGGATACCCTCATCCTGATCACAGACGGTTTGGTCGAGGGTCTCGATCGGGACATCGACCTCGCCCTCGATCAGATCGCCAAGATCCTCGCCCGAACGGAGATCTCGTCCGAAGAGCTTCTCGATGAGCTGTTTTCGATGAACACCGAGACGCCAATCGACGACGCCGCTGCCTTGCTCATCACCTGGAACCCACTCCGATCGGCTCAGGTGACTGCTGAGACTTCGTCTCCGTCCACGTGAACGCCGCGAGAGAGACTTACCCCCGGGAGGCGGGTCAAACCGATCCCGAACTTGAAGTGAGTCGGTTTCGGAGGGTGTCGAGGGCGCGTGTGATCAGACGAGACACTTGCATTTGTGAGACACCGACCACCTCGGCGATGTCCGATTGCGTCATGTCCTCGAAGAAGCGGAGAAACAGCACTTCCTGCTCTTGCGAATTCAGGTCCGAGATCAGAGGCTCGATCGAGTACCAGATGTCGGCGAGGTCGAAATTCTCGTCGTCACTGCCCATTATGCGCAGGAGGTTGGTCTCTTCGTGCTCGGAAACCGGCGCGTCCAACGACTTGGCGTTGTAGGAGAGTGCCACGTCAATGGCGGCCTCGATCTCGTCGACGGGACGACCCATCTCCTCGGCCAGCTCAACGGCGTCAGGGGCTCGTCCCAGTCTCTGCTCCAGCTCGGCCTTGACCCGATTGACCTCGACCATTGAGTCGCTCAGTGACCTGGGGACCCGAACCGACCAGGTCGTATCCCGCAGGTAGCGTTTCAGAGTCCCGATGATCGTCTTGCGGGCATAGGTCGTGAACTTGACACCGAACTCAGGGTCGAAGCGATCGATCGCGTTTACCAACGCAATCGACGCCGCCTGACCCACATCGTCGAAGTGAGCTCCCCGACGTCGGTAGCGATTGGCGACAGACGTGGCCCAGCCCACATAGCGGGAGAAGATCTCGTCGCGTGCGTCCCGGTCGGAGGCGACCAAGGCAAAAAGCTCCTCGTCCGGCAGATGGGCAAGGGTCTGACGCCGGACAGTTTCTATCTCGAACCAAAGCCCTGTGTCGTCGTGGCTCCACTCATCCGACAAGCGATCGAGGAGCTTGGCCGCGATCTGGTCGCTGGTCGGGTCGACACTTCCCGTAGTGCCCGTGGTCACGCGTACCCGACGTCCGATCTCTTCGACACGCACGAGCAGCGATGCCTCCTCGTCGTAGAGCAGGGTCACGACCTCACTTACCAGCAGGGTCGCATCCACCGCCCGGCTCGATGGTGCGTCCGCGAGCAGAGCCCCGACCACCCTGCGGGCCACAAATGGGGCGCGGGGGCCGTCGGGCAGGTGGACTTCCGCGACCAAGTGGGGATTCGGATCGCCGTCCACCGTCACTCGTCGATCGTTTGGCTGATCAAGAAGGCGTCGCTGACGCTGGTCAGTTCCAGGAGACGCATCACAGCCCCCTCACCTAAGACAAGCCGAAGAGTCCCCCCCGAGTCATCGAGTCTCGATCTCTGGCTGAGCAATACCTTGAGCCCGGCCGAATCCATGAACTCGACTCCTCGCAAATCGAGTACGACCTCCTGGCCCGAAAAGTCCGCGATCGCAGCCTCAACCCGAGGGGCAGAGGCGAGGTCGATCTCGCCGGTGACGACTATCACGTCATGTCGCCCGATGCGCGTGGTCTCGAGGTCGAGTTGCGGTCCTACCCCCATCCCGGCTCTCCTTCTTCCTCGACCATCGGCGGAGGTTACCCTCCGTTTAGATTCGCCTTGAGGGAGCCAACCTCGAACCAGGCCGTCACTTCGCTCCCGTCGCTATCGACCCCCCAACGATCAGCGATCTGATCAACGATGGCGAGACCTCTGCTCGCTTCCGGATCGCGAGAAGGTTTGGGCAATGGCTCGACCCTGAAGGAAGCCCCGATGTGCTGAACGGTGAGACGTATCCCGTGGGCCTCGGAGGCGATCGTCAACGTGATCTGCTCTCCATCTCTCAAGCCGCCGTGAATCACCGCGTTGTTCACCAGCTCGGTAACCGCCAGCAAGGCATCGTCGAGACGTGGGTGATCCCCCAACCAGGCCGCGATGACACGCCGCGCCTTCGCTCCGGCGTCGGGGCGCGCCGGAATCATGACATGGTTCATCGGCGCTGGCGGGTTGCCTGGCATGTCCATCATTCCGCGATTGAATTCATGCGGAATCCTCCCATTGATCATCCCCGCTACGGGCCGGTTTCAAACCCAATCCAGGCGGGAATCATCTCTCTGTCTGTCGTGAATGGTATTGCCTTCATGGCAAGAGACGGTGGGAATCATCAGGAGGTGGTTGATCACATGGCCAAGAATCACGGATCGAGCATCAAGGACGACGAACGCTACGAGGCCCTTCGCAACGAAGGTACGAGCAAAGAGAAGGCGGCGCGCATCGCCAACACTCCCCCCGATCAGATGCGACCCAGAGGCGGATCGGGTGCATCGTACGAGGACTGGACCAGGGAGCAGTTGTACCAGAAGGCCCGGGAAGTCGGAATCCAAGGGCGATCTGATATGAGCAAGGAAGAGCTCATCGACGCCCTGCGTCCCTGAGTCGAGCTCGTGCCGGACAACGACCCGCAGAATCCGCCTGGGTCGTCATCGACCAGTCCCGGCGATGACGCCACAACCGATGTCGATGATCAGTTCAGGGCGATCCTGGAGGGGCTGCGCACCACTCTGCCGGGAGTCCAGGTCTTGTTCGCGTTTCTGTTGACCCTTCCACTCCAATCGGCCTTCGACGCCATCCGCGACATGGAGAGATACGCCTACTACGTGGCCTTCTTCGGCTCCGCCGTGTCGTCAGTCCTCTTCATCGCCCCGAGCGCTCATCAGCGTCTCAGGGCCCCGATCACCGGTGTGGAGCGGAGGTCGGAACGGCATCTACAGACGACGGTCAATCTGACCATCGCCGGTACGGCCATCTTTGCCATCTCGTTGACCGCGTCGGTGTTCCTGATCTCTACGTTGGTCCTCACCGACAGTTCTGCGGTTGCTGCTGCCGTGGCAGTCGCCGCCCTCATCGTTTGGTCCTGGTTCTTCGTCCCTCTGGTGACTTTCCAACGAACCTGAAGGACCGAGTCTGATGGCGTGGCCGGGAGGACCAGCCACGCTCTTCTGCCGGCTGAACCCTCAGGCCAATGAGGCGTCGAGGGTGATCGGGACGTTGCCCTTCAGCGCTTGCGACACCGGGCAATTCTCCTTGGCCGTCTCTGCCGCACCCACGAAGTCCTCCTCACTGATCCCTTCGACGGTGCCGCGCACGGTCAGCTCCATCGAGGTGATCCCCTCGCCGGGCACGAAGGTGGCGGTGGCGCTGGTCTCCAGAGTGGTAGGCGGGGTTCCCGCCTTGGCCAGAATGCTGGAGAAAGCCATTGAATAACACGAGGCATGGGCCGCCGCAATCAGCTCCTCTGGGCTGGTCAGGCCACCGTGCTCCTCGGTGCGAGCCTTCCAGGTGACCTGCATCGGCCCCGCAGCGCCGCTCTCGAGGCTCGTGATGCCACTCCCACTCGCCAGGTCACCTTCCCAGTGGGTGCTAGCGGTGCTTCTCAATGCCATGCGTCGATCCTTTGTTCGGTTTGTCGCGACAATACCCAATGCCGGGAACCGTGGGCCTTGTCGAGTTTGATCTCACCTGGCTCAGCCGACTCACGAGAGTGTCCGATCGGCCGATACCATCTGCCGGCATGCCCACCACCTCTGTCAGAAACGTCGCGCTCGTAGCCCACGTCGATCATGGCAAGACCACATTGGTCGACTCGATGCTTGGTGCGACCGGGGTGTTCGAATCGCATGAGGTCCGGGTCGATCGGATAATGGACTCCACCGACCAGGAGCGGGAACGTGGGATCACAATCTTGGCCAAGGCGGCATCGATCCAGTGGGGCGACACCAAGATCAACCTGGTCGATACACCAGGTCACGCCGACTTCGGAGGTGAAGTGGAGCGGGCCCTGGCCATGGTCGACGGGATACTCCTCCTGGTGGACGCCGCCGATGGGCCCATGCCTCAGACCAGATACGTCCTCTCAAAGGCGCTAGAGCGTCACCTACCGGCGGTGGTAGTGATCAACAAGGTCGACCGGGCTGATGCCCGACCGGACGAGGTCGCCGATCAGGTCTACCAGCTGTTCTTCGACCTCGACGCACAGGATCAGCACATCGAGTTCCCGATAGTCTCAACCGTGGCCCGGATGGGCCGAGCCATGTTGGGAATCGGTGTCCCCGGGGACGAAACCGACCTAGCCCCACTCCTCGATTCGATCGTGAGCACCATTCCGGCGCCGGCGGGCGATCCGGGAGCACCGCTCCAGGCGCTTGTCACCAATCTCGATGCATCGGACTATCTGGGGCGATTGGCGATCGGTCGGGTTGTCGAAGGCACCCTGAATCGAGGCAGCCAGGTCGTCCTCTGTCATGCAAATGACGAGGAGCCGCCTTTGAAGCGGCGACTCACCCAGTTGATGGGCTTCCATGGCCTGGACCGGATCGAGGTCGAGCGAATCGAGGCTGGCGATCTGTTTGTGGTAGCCGGCTTTCCGGAAGTGGAGATCGGCGACACCCTGGCGGACCCGCTCGACCCCCGCCCGCTGCCCCGCCTCTCAGTCGACGAGCCGGTCCTCAAGATGACCTTTGGTGTCAACACGTCGCCGCTCTCGGGCAGCGACGGCAAATTCCTCACCTCGCGCCAGATCCAGGACCGGTTGAAGCGAGAAGTCCTCGGAAACGTCTCCATCCGCCTCGGCCCCACCTCGTCTCCCGAGATCGTCGAGGTCGCCGGTCGGGGAGAGCTACAGCTCGCGGTCCTCATCGAGTCGATGCGGCGGGAGGGTTTTGAGCTCCAAGTCAGCCGTCCGGAAGTGGTGATCAAGGAAATCGACGGGCGCCCTCACGAGCCGGTCGAGAGAGCGGTGATCGACGTCCCCGACGAGTACGTCGGCTCGATCACTCAGGCGGTGGCACCGAGAAGAGGGACCATTGATGGTCTGGTACCCGGCGATCCCGGCCGCACGGTGATCACACTCACCGCTCCGGCAAGGGGATTGCTCGGATTTCGCTCGTTACTGATGACAACCACCCGGGGCACCGCATTGATCCACCAACACCACGACGGTTGGATGCCCTGGGTTGGGGAGCTCCCCCATCGAGTTGGGGGTGCGATGATCTCCGACCGTTCGGGCACCAGCACCGGCTTCGCTCTGGACAACCTCCAGAAGAGAGGAGAGCTCTTCATCGGTGTCGGCGAGCAGATCTACCAAGGCATGATCATCGGCGAGGCCTCGCGCCCAGGAGAGATGGTGGTCAATCCGGCGCGACCGAAACAACTGACCAATATCAGGACTCACGCCTCAGACGAGGCGATCAATCTCAAGCCGGCCAGGGAAATGACGCTGGAGACCGCCATTGAGTGGATCGCCGACGACGAGCTGGTCGAGGTGACCCCAAATGCGATCAGGGTGCGCAAACGCTATCTGAGTGAACCGGATCGAAAACGCTACGGCAAGAAGACGCCGGGAGCCGTGGCTGCCGGCTGAGGCTCATTCGTTCGCGCCGGAGGTAGGAACCCCTCACGGCTTCGCCGGACTCCCCCAAGACCCCCTCCCCCCTTCGGGGTACTCCCCCCAACGCTCACTTCGTTCGCTGGGGGGAGAAACGGCTCACTTCGTTCGCTGGGGGGAGAAACGGACGTCATGTTTCCTCCCCCAGGAGCGGAGCGACGGTTTCCTCCCCCAGGAGCGGAGCGACGTTGGGGGAGGTGGCCCGCTAGGGCCGGAGGGGGTCTTGGGGGAGGTGGCCCGCTAGGGCCGGAGGGGGCTCTTGTTTCCTCCCCCCTTGAGGCAAGAGTCAGGCGGCGTCACCGATGTGAACACTCACCCTCACTGGGGATCGGGCTCCGGTGAGCATCTCGGCCATGCCACCACATGGGCACCGGTAGCGCACGATGATCCCGTGTCCGGTGTTGTTGAGGCCGGCCACATCGGAGGGCCAAATGAGAACCTCCCGCGCAAGCGTGTCACATTGCGCCCGAAACACGAGTTCCCTCCTTGGCGAAAGTCGCCGGATTGCTGGCCCGAGCCGAGCGCGGTGCCCGGAGAGCTTTTGCCTGCCGATAGTTCTCTGCTTGCTTGCGTCGCTCCTCGAGCTGGTCGAACGCCAGCACGTATGCGAGTGCCAGATAACCGTTCACAGAAAGCTCCTCTCTTTACGTAATAGGCGTATCGCCCTATGCACCTTACTTTACCTCGTCACCATGTAACGAGTCAAGTGGGTTTATCTCATTACAGCGACAAGGGGCCGGAACTGGCCGATCACGAGCCGACCTTGGTAGATTCGATGGCGACGCCCGACTACTCCTCCCGGGCTCAGACCCGCAATCGAAGCCGAGACGAGACGATGCCCACATCATCAGTACGCGAGACAACACCGATCTGGTGGCGAATTCACGACGTCGTCGTCGGGTTTCTCTCCGGTTTCGGTGTGGGAACCGTCGCCGGCTTGTTCCTAAACCGGTTGTTCGAGGAAAACGTGGTGGTCCTCATCACCGCGGTTGTCGGTGCCGTGATCGCCATCTACATCCTGATCCAGAATCATCGGGCAGCGAGACGGTTCCTCAACGGTGTGGTCGTGGTCAGTTGGGTGCTACTGGTGCTCTCGGCGGGGTTCCTCGCCCTGCTGGTGTGGGCTGTCGTCAACTTCGAATAGCTCGCTCAGCGATCGGTCGGCCCTCCGAGGGCATATTCAATCGCCTGGTCGAGACTCATGGCCCGTCCCTCGCGATAAGGAATGGCGGCTTCTCCGGCGAGCGCCTCGAGGGTCTCGAACTCGAGCCCTTCCACGGTATTCAGGTCATTTCTCACGATCTCGGTGCCTGACGTGATGCGCAGCCCGTGGAAGGCACCGGCGAGGCGCTGGGCACGGGTGACGTCATCGAGATCGAGGGCCAGCCCGCCCGCCGAGGCTAGGGCGAGCACCACACCGCTCACGTCACGGTGCTCGGCGAACAGTTCTAAACAACGTTGGACGTAGGGCCAGGCGAGCTCGTAGTCGCCTATGCGACGAGCCATGTCCCCCACCTCGAAGAGTCCCCAGCCCATGCCGAACTCGTTGCCGGCCTGCTGGTAGTACTCGATGCTTCGCTCCATGTGCACGATGGCCGCGGCCAAATCGTCGAACCCGTAGGCGGTCAGGTTGCCTCTGGCCCACTCCACGTCCCCGAGGCCGCCCACACTGCCCAGCCCTCGGTACAGGCTCTCCGCTTCGTCCAGAGCGGTCGCCGCGGCCTCGGGGTCCCGGGCATCACCGAACACATGGACCAGGGAGTAGTTGTAGAGAGCGTTGGCGATCTCGGACGGGTCGCCCAGGGTCTTCTGGATCTCCAGAGTCTCCTTGTAGATCCTGGCCACGGCATCCATGTCGCTCTGCCACCAGAGGATGCCGCCGAGGGCTTCCATAGCCTTGGCCCGGAGCTTCAGATCCCCTCCTTGGAGAGCAAGGACCCTGTCGAGCCATCGCCGGGCCTCGTGGAGATGCCCACGCGCCTGCCAAAACCTCCATGCGGCGGCGGAGAGACGGTAAGCGAGATCCACCTCCCCGGCCGAGAGGGCCCGATCGAGAGCGCTACGGATATTGTCGTGGTCGTGCTCGAGCAAATCGAGCCACTCCTTGCGGTCCTTTCGCACCAGCTCAGGGGCCGCCATCTCTACATACTCGGTGTAGGCGTCGAGATGCGCACGGGCCAAGTCGTCTGCCTCGCCCGACTCCTCCAGACGCTCGGCGGCGTACTCCCGAATCACGTGCAGCATCCGGAGCCGGGGATGACCGTCGGTGTCGACCCTTTTGATCAGGCTGTGATCGACGAGCCGGGAGAGGACATTGATCAGGTCGTCGCCAAGGTCCCCCGAAGGCCCGCACACGTCTTCGACCTGTTCCAACCTCGCCCCACCGGCGAACACCGAGAAACGGGCAAACAGCTTCCGCTCCGGCTCGGCCAGCAGGTCGTAGCTCCAGGAGATGGCGCCGTGGATAGTGCGTTGCCGCTCGGGCAGATCTACCAAGCCCGAGCTCAACATGCGGGCATCGAGGCGGTCGAGGATCTGCTCGACTGGCAGCAGCCGCAGTCTCGACGCCACTAACTCTATGGCCAGCGGAAGACCGTCAAGCCGACGCACCAGCTCGGCTACTACGGAGACGATCTTCTCGGTGACCCGAAAGTCAGGGAGGACCGACATCGCCCGGTCGGCGAACAGGCGAACAGCCTCTGACTCGGCGGCGTCGAGCCCGCTTGTCTCACCTGGCTCGACCAGACCCAAAGGAGGGATTGGCATCTCTTGTTCTCCGCTGATGCGGAGAGGCGCCCGCGAGGTCACCAGCACCTTGGTTCGGGGCGAGGCCCGGACCATGTCGGCGACGACCGGAGCGGCATCGAGCAGCTGCTCGAAGTTGTCGAGGACTATCAGGTATCCCTTGTCCGCCAGATGGGAGAGGAGGTGCACCGCCGGCGTCTCGTCCCGGGTCGAGGCCTGGACCCCGAGTGATTCCAGGATACGAGATGGCACGATGTCGACACTCGTCACCGGGGCCAGCTCGACGAAGAAGACACCGTCCGGAAAGCTGTCCGCCAGCTCGGCCGCAACCTGAAGGGAGAGCCTGGTCTTGCCGGTGCCACCAGGCCCGGTGAAGGTGAGCACCCGGGCCGTCCCGAGCAAGCGGATCGCCTCGGCCACCTCCTTCTCCCGGCCGACGAAGCTGGTCAGCAGGCGGGGCAGATTGTTGGGGATGGCGTCAAGTGTCCTCAGCGGAGGAAACTCGCTCTGCAGCCCTTCACACACCAGCTGGAAGATCGCTTCCGGCTCGAGGAGATCCTTGAGTCGGTGCTTGCCCAGATCGCGAAGACTCACCTCCGGAGGAAGCTGACGCTCGACCAGAACCGTGGTCGGCTCTGAGAGGACCACCTGCCCGCCGTGGGCGGCATCGGCGATTCGTGCCGCCCGGTGGACATCCAAGCCGACGTAGTCGGCACCACCGAGAGTGCCCAACCCGGTGTGGAGACCCATCCGCGATCGGACGGCCCCATTTTCGGGCCAAGGATGCTCCATGAGGGCCCGCTGGGCGGCGACCGCCGCCACGAGGGCGTCGCTGGCCGAGGGGAACACCGCGAAGAAGGAGTCGCCTTCGGTCTTGACCACGACACCCTTGTTCGTGGCGATCGCCCGGCTCACTAGCTCGTTGTGTGCGTCGAGGACCGATACCCACCCATCACCGAGGGTCTGGACCAAACGGGTTGACCCTTCGATGTCGGTGAAAAGGAAGGTCACGGTCCCGGTGGGCAGCGATTGAGGAGACACCGCTCAGATTCCACAACCGATAAAGGACGACACCAGCCGAAACGATAGTTCAGGCCATCCGGCCCGGCGCCACTAGCCGACCGCCTCGATGACTTTCTTCCCGTAGGCCTCGAGCGTGCCGTCCATGTCATCGTGCATCAGATAGATCCCGAAGTGGTCGACACCCATCGACTTCAGTAGGGAGAGTTTCTCGATGTGAGCCTCGATCGGGCCCAGCACACAGAACCTGTCGACGATGTCGTCGGGCACGAAGTCGGTGGACGGGTTTCCCGACTTGCCATGGTGGTCGTAGTCGTAAGACTCCCTGGCTTTGATGTAGTCGGAGAGAACTGCGGGCACCTTCGCGCTGTCGTCCCCGTAGCGACCAACCATGTCGACCACGTGATTGCCGACCATCCCCCCAAACCAGCGCAACTGATCCCGTTGGTGAGCCAGGTCTTCGCCGACGTATGCCGGGGCGACCACACAGATCTTGATCTCGTCGAAGCTCCTGCCGGCATCCGACGCCGCCTGACGCACCGCGGAAACCGTCCACTCGAGGATCTGAGGGTCGGCCAGTTGGAGGATGAAGCCGTCGGCGTGTCGACCGACCGCAGCCAAAACCTTCGGGCCGTATCCGGCGACCCACATCGGTAGGTCCCATCCGTCGGAGATCCAGGGCATGCTCAGCACCCGCCCGTTGTATTCGACCTCTTCGCCGGCAACCAGACCCTTGATGACCTGCATCGCATCCACCATCGCTTCGAGCGTCTTGGGCTGGCGACCGATATAGCGCAGAGCCGAATCACCACGTCCCATGCCGCATATGGTCCGTGGCCCGTACATGTCGTTCAGAGTCGCAAACAATGAGGCGAGGACCGTCGAGTCCCTGGTGCCGGGGTTGGTGACCATAGGTCCCACCACAAGGTTCTCGGTCTCGGCAAGGATGCGGGAATAGATGACGAATGGCTCCTGCCACAGGACGTGGGAGTCGAAAGTCCAGGCGTGGCTGAACCCAAGCGCCTCCGCCCGTACAGCCATATCTACCACGGCGGATGCCGGCGGGTCGGTCTGGAGAACCACCCCGAAGTCCATCAGTTCCCAGCCAATGTCGAGTCCATCTCCCAAACTTACCGCACCGCTGTTACTGCGATTGGGACCGTGAGAAGTACGGACCTGTGGCTCGCCACAAGGTGAGCGGTGGTTGACGGCCGGATACCCCTCCGATAGGTTCCTGCTCACATGCTCGCTACCCGGATGATCCCCTGTATGTGCATGGCCCTATTCGAGCCGTGCGGTCGAGACGTGTAGCAAGCACACCAACCAATAAGTGGATCCGCACCGGCATCGGCGGCGGATCTTTTGTTTCCGAAGCGGTTGGCGGGCAGATCTCGAGACGGGAGACACCATGTCCGCCGACGATCTCAGACGAGACTCAGCCAGAGCGACCGAGAAGGAGTCGATCAGATGACCTACCCGATCTCTGATCAGACCAGGTTCTTCGACCTGGCGAGCGGTCTCACGCTGGAGAGCGGCGAGACACTGCCCGAGGCGCGGGTCGGGTACCGGACCTGGGGTGAGCCAAGCAGCGAAGCCATTCTGATCTGTCATGCACTCACGGGCAGCGCCGACGCCGACGAGTGGTGGGAAGGCTTGTTCGGCCCTTCTCGGTCCTTTGACCCCGATCAAGACTTCGTCATCGCGAGCAACGTCCTCGGGGGTTGCTACGGCACAACCGGTCCCACTTCGACCAAGCCGGGGAGCGACCGTTGGTATGGCGGAAGCTTCCCCCAGGTCACGATCAGGGACATGGTCGGTCTCCAAGCCAAGCTTGTCGACCATCTCGGCGTCGAAACCCTGCGTCTGGTCATCGGTGGCTCGATGGGGGGGATGCAGGCACTGGAATGGGCAGCGCTTCAACCGGAGCGGGTGAAAGGGGCCGTGGCGATCGGTGTCGGAGCCCACCACTCGGCCTGGAGTGTCGCCTTCTCCGAGGCACAGCGAGCCGCGATATGGGGCGACCCCAGGTTCCAGGACGGCGACTACCAGCCGGGCGAAGGCCCGGACACCGGGCTCGCCGTCGCCCGGATGGTTGCCATGATCTCCTACCGGGGCAAGGCCAACTTCCAATCGAGGTTCGCTCGGAGAACCGTCGAGGACGAGTTCGAGGTACGCAGCTATCTCCGTCACCAGGGCCGCAAGCTGGTGGAACGCTTCGATGCCAATACCTATCTCAGATTGATGGATGCAATGGACAGCCACGACCTCGCCCGGGACCGGGGTGACGAGGATCGGGTCCTGGCCAGTATCAAGACCCCGGTGCTCGGTGTCGGGATTTCGAGTGACATTCTCTACCCCTCGTCTGAGGTAGAGGATCTGGTATCACGATTGCCCAATGCGAGATATCAGATGCTTCACGCGCCGCAAGGCCACGACGCCTTCCTGATCGAAACAGCCAACCTCGATGGCATCGTGAGCCGATTCAAGAACGACCTGGTGAGAGGAATCACGCCTGCCGACGACATGACGACCGGTAGAGGTCGGTCTGCCTGGATCTGAGCGACGGCGGCGCGGCACTACCGTGTTGCCGCATCGGCCAAACATGTCTGTTCTTCCTCTCCCCCTTCTCCCCGACACCGCAACCGTCGACTCCACCGGGCATCTGTCGATGGGTGGCTGCAACGTCGCCGAGCTCGCCGCCGAGTATGGGACACCTCTCTTCGTCTACGACGAGGCCCACTTGCGTCTGCGCTGCCGAGAGGCCGTCGCCGCCTTTCCTGACGGAGTCGCCTATGCAACCAAGGCATTCCTCTGTGGTGCGATGGCACAACTCGCCCATGAGGAAGGGATGCATCTCGATGTGGCCACCGGCGGGGAGATCCACATCTCCTTGGCTGCCGGAGTCCCAGCCGGTCGACTTGTCTTCCACGGCAACAACAAGTCTGTGACCGAGCTGCGCCAGGCGCTGGTCGCCGGCGTGGGACGGATAGTCATCGACTCCATGGTCGACTTCGAGAGGATCGAGGCACTCGTCGCCGAGGGCACTCAGATCCCCAACGTCCTCATCAGGATCAATCCAGGGGTCGAAGCGCACACCCACGAGTTCTTGCGAACCGGTGGGGTCGACTCCAAGTTCGGGATCAGCATCGACGGTGGGGCGGCGGCAGAGGTCATCTCGCGAGCTAGGTCCTCGAGCGCGATGAACCTCATCGGAGTGCATGCCCATGTGGGAAGCCAGGTATTCGATGTCGGCTCATTCGAGAAGGCAATCTCACTGATCGGAGAGTTCGTGGCCCCCCTTGACATCGAGGAGCTCTCGATCGGCGGTGGGCTTGGAGTTGCCTATGTCGAAGGCGAGGTTGCCCCGACTCTGGCCGAGTGGGGCAAGGCAATCCAACAGGCCGCAGTTGCCGCAGGCATCTCGGCCAGGATCGTGGCCGAACCGGGAAGGTCGATAGTGGCCCAGGCGGCCATCACTCTGTACACGGTGGGGACGATCAAAGAGATCCCCGGCATCCGGACCTACGTCTCGGTCGACGGTGGGATGAGCGACAACCCGAGACCGGTGCTGTATGGAAGCGGGTACGAGGTGTTCGATCCGAGAAGGACCATCACCAACCGTACTCGTGAGATCCGCCTCGTGGGAAAGCACTGCGAGTCAGGCGACGTCCTGGCGTGGAGCGCCCGTGTGCCGGAGGGACTAGCCGTGGGCGATCTCCTCTCCACCCCGGTCACCGGCGCCTACGGTCATTCGATGGGCTCCAACTACAACATGATCCGCCGGCCGGCCGTCGTCTTCGTGGCTAACGGTGAGGCTCGCCCCGTAGTGCGGAGAGAGACCAACGACGACTTGATCGCACGCGACCTGATCCTGGGTTAGTGCCACTAACCGGAGCTGGTGAACTCGTCGGCGAAGCCTGCCGAGCGCGTCTCACATGGATCGTCGATCAGTGTCAGGCGGAGGGTATCGCCGTCGATCGCCGTCTCGTAGACGCCGGTCTGGCCGGGGCATTGCCCCGATGTGCCGGTGACAAAATTGAACTCGGTTCCGTCGCGTGCCACGAAACCTCCCATCAAGGGCTGCTCCGGGTCTTCGGGGTTGAGCACCAGGAACTCACCGGCGTCGTTGACCTGCAGGATCAGAGTGCCATTTTCCCAGTTCCCGGTGAGATCGGACAGGGCCGGCTCGGAGATGGTGGTGGTGACAGTGATGCTGGTCGCGGTGGTGGAGCCGCTATCGAGCGAAGAGGTGGTGGAGGTCTGCCCGGCACCAGCTGTGGAAGTGGTGCTTGTGGTTACGCCACAGGCGACCAGCACCAGTGCCAGCCCGATGACGAGGACCCCGCGCCCCGGAGTCAACCGTGGGTCGGAAAGCCGAGGTCGACGCCCCGGTGAATCGGATCTGCCCATCTCGAGATCACGACCTTTTGCCTCGTGTAGAAGTGCACACCTTCCGGGCCGTAAATCGCATGGCTCCCGAAGATGGAGTCCTTCCAGCCCCCGAAGCTGTAGAAGGAGAGGGGTACGGGGATCGGCACATTGATCCCAACCATGCCGACCTCGATCTCGGATTGGAACTTCCGCGCTGCCCCACCATCGTTGGTGAAGACCGCGGTCCCATTCCCATAAGGGTTCTCGTTGATCAGTCTGATCGCATCTTCGAAGTGCTCCATTCGCACCGTGGACAGGACCGGACCGAAGATCTCGTCGGTGTAGATCGACATGTCGGGGGTGACGTTGTCGAACAGGGTCGGCCCGAGGAAGAAACCGCGCTCATGGCCTTCGACCACGATGTCACGTCCGTCGGCAACCAGCTGAGCACCGGCCGCTTCACCGGCGTCGACGTAGCCTCGAACCTTGTCCAGATGCTGTTTGGTTACCAGAGGGCCCATCTCGACCCCGATCTCGTCACCGGGCCCGACGTTGAGCTTTTCGATTCTCGCGGCCACGCCCTGAATGAGCGGGTCGCCCGCCTCGCCCACTGCGACCACCGCCGAGATCGCCATGCACCGCTCCCCCGCCGACCCGTACCCTGCCGACACCGCAGCATCGGCGGCGAGGTCGATGTCGGCGTCGGGAAGGACCACCATGTGGTTCTTGGCCCCTCCCAAGGCCTGCACTCTCTTCCCGTGACGGGTCCCGGTCTCGTATATGTAGCGGGCGATCGGCGTCGATCCGACGAAGGAGATGGCGGCGACCATCGGATGAGTGAGCAGGGAGTCGACGGCTTCCTTGTCCCCGTGCACCACGTTGAAGACACCTTCGGGTAGCCCAGCCTGGGCGAGTAGCTCGGCAGCGAGCAGGGAGCACGACGGATCCTTCTCAGACGGCTTGAGGATGAAGGTGTTGCCACAGGCTATGGCGATCGGGTACATCCACATCGGGACCATGGCAGGGAAGTTGAACGGAGTGATTCCGGCCACAACTCCCAACGGCTGGCGAATGGTGTAGGTGTCGACCCCGGTCGATACCTGCTCGGAGTACTCGCCCTTGACGAGATGGGCGATATTGCAGGCGAACTCGATCACTTCCAGACCGCGCTGGACTTCGCCCAACGCATCTTCGATCGTTTTGCCATGCTCGGCGGTGAGCAGCTTTGCGAAATCGAGCTTGCGTGCCGCCACCAGCTCTCGGAAGGCGAACATGACGTTCTGACGATGTGCCAGAGAAGAGAAACGCCATGACTCGAAGGCGCGTCTCGCCACCCGGACCGCGGCGTCCACATCGGCCGTGGAAGCAAGTGCCACCTCTCCGGTCTGGTCACCGGTGGCCGGATTGAAGACCGGTCCGCCGCGGTCGGTGGTCCCGGCGGTGAGTTGACCGTCAATCCAATGCTGGATCTGCTTCATGACCCAATCGTACCTGAGGTTGGTAGCGCCAGGAGTCCCCCCTCCCCGGCTACGCCAGTACTCCCCCAAGACCCCCCACCCCCCTTCGGGGTACTCCCCCCAACGCTCACTTCGTTCGCTGGGGGGAGAAACGGGGGGGAGAAACGGGGGGGAGAAACGGGGGGGGAGAAACGGGGGGGGAGAAACGGGGGGGAGAAACGGGGGCCGAGGGCGGCCCTGACGCCCTCGCCCCGAAGGATGTTCAGCCCTCGTTGCGTGCGCTCATCAGCGGGTTGGTGCCGTTGTAGATCCCGTCGGGGTTGTGCATCCAGGCCCAGACATGGAAGGTGACCAGATCGGGGTGCCAGAAGGTGAAGGCCGCCTCGGTCTCGGGATGAGCCTCGGCGCATTCCTCCTCGGTTGCCGTCGGCACGAACAAGCCGTCGTCGTAGTGACAGGCAGCAGGGAAGGCGCCATAGGTCCCCCCTTCCATCGGTGGCTCGGCCGGCTCCTCGGGAAACACCCACTCCACGGCACCAAGCTCCCACTCGTCGCCATCGCGACCGTAAACCAGGATCGGCGGCTGACCGATGTCGAAGCCCTCGACGTTGGGGTTGAGGAAGTGGTAGCCCATGTCCGGGATCATCTGGGTGATGATGAAGAACCCGTCTTCGGCTGCGGAATCGAGGTCGTTGACGTACTGTGCGGTGCCGGCCCTGATCTGTGCCAGGTCGGCTGCGATCTCGGGTGTGATCTCCGGATCGCCGCCATCCGCGTTGTCATCGTCCATTGCCTCTTCAACCGTGGTGGTGGGCTCAAGGCTGGTCGTGGTCGTATCAGCAACCGACGATGTGGTTTCGTCGACCGCCGGCGAGGTTGTCGTCGACGCTGTCTGATCACCACTGCATGCCGCCACCAGAAGAGACACGATCGTCGCCAAGGCGATGGTCAGCCTTCTCGTCATGAGCTCGCTCCGACGTAGAAGTACGGGTCGAGAACACGGACTTCGGAGATGACGTCGACGGGCAACGAGTTGAGCTCGGCGGCGCGGCGGATGGCCTCGGGGCTGGGACCGTCGTAGATGCAATAGGTCTTGGTCTTGTCAGCGGAAACGAAGGATTGGACCCAGGTGACCTGCTCCTTGGCGTTGTTGCCGACGACACCCATCATGGTGTCAAATCCGTTGGGATCGGTCGGGACTTCGAGACCTCCGTCGAAGGTCCTTTCGACTACGTAGCGGGGCATGATTTCCTCCTTGCGGCCGGAGGTTCCGGCCTTGAGAGGAAGGTAAGGCCGGGTGATTGCGGCCACATCGGGGTGTACCCCTATTGGCGGAGGCCGTCGCCCCCATCTTTGGTCATATGAAGGGACTCGGCGCGGGCGATGGCCTTGGCACGGGTCGATGCGCCCAGCTTGGCCAGCACCGCAGACACATGATGTTCGGTGGTTTTCTTGCTGATGTAGAGCCGGTCGGCGATCTCCCCATTGCTCAATCCTTCTGCCATGAGCCCAAGGACTTCCACCTGGCGGTTGGTGAGACCGGCCGGGTTTGCCCTCGTCTCCAACCGCGGGCCCTGCGGGATGTGCGCCACCCCCATCGCTCTCAGACGAGAGCGAACGATCCTTGCCGCCGGACGCGCCCCGAGACCGTCGAAGATCGTGATCGCCTCCAGCATCGCCTCCTCGTCGCCTTCAGCCAGGGCGAGTGCTTCCTCGTAGGGGCAATCGATGTCGTGCCAGGCGTCGGCTGCCTCCTTCCACCTCCCGTTCATGTGAAGGGCGAAGGGCTCGGCGGCCGCATCGGGTGGTTCGTTGATAGCGCCGGCCTTCCACATCCAGAATCCGACCTCTCCCCTGGCCCATCTGCTGTCCGCAGCCAGCGCCTGGCCCCAGACCCAATCCAGGATCTTCGGGATCTCGCCGGACCGTCCCTCGAGCCAGGCCAGCTCGGCCAGACCGCAATACGGTGACCAGAGATGTTGCATCTCGCAGCCTTCACCGATGCGCAGCGCCTCCTCCAAGGCTTCCTGTGCTCCCGGATCTCCCCGCCTCACTCGAACCCGACCGAGGGCTCCCAGAGCGGTAACGGGTGCTATCGCCGCCCGGCCATACCGCTCTTCGGCCACCAACTCGGCAATTCGGGTCGCCTCTTCCCACCTGCCCTGCTCGAAGGCAATGCGAGCCATCCATGACCTGTTGTACGCCACCATAAAGTCCGCGTCGGTGCGCAGACCCTCCTCGATCGCCGTGCGCAACGCGTCGAGCGCCGGGTCATAGCGGCGGACCTCTCCTCCCCCTGATCCCAACATCCCCAGAGCCGACGCCGCCAGTCGGTCGTCTCCTCGCTCCCGGAACTGTGATTCGACTCGCTTCAACCCGGCCACACCACGCTCGGCGTCGCCGAGCACGGTCTCCACCGTGGCTGCCATGTAGTCATGTAGGAGCAGGACGTGGTCCGCGCCCGTCCGTTCGGCCAGATCCCTACATCGGGCCAGATCCTCCCGCGCCGAGGCGTGCCGACGGGCAAGCATCCAATTGAAGGCGGATTCTTCATGGGCCAGGGCCAATGCCTCGTCGTCTCCAGCATCTTGGAGCAACTCGATCGCCTCGTCGATGGCGCGGCGCGCTCCCACCAAGTCCAAATTCCTCCACAGAACGCTCGAAAGCCGGCGAAGAAGGCTGGCCAACATCACATGATCCGAGCTCTCCCGGTAGAACTCGGCCGCCAGGAGAAGCTGTTGAAGTGCCTGCTCTTGACGATCCAGGATGCCCAGTTCCACAGCCAGATCGAGTCGGAGCTGTGCCAGTTCGGAGGGAATCACGCGGTCCGCCTCGATCAGAGCAAGCTCGAAGAATTCCGCCGCCTCACGATGGGCACCGCGAAGGGATGCCTGGCGAGCTGCCTCTGGGGCATATTCGACTACCAGACTGCCGTCTCCGGCCCGACCTGCGTGATGGGCGAGACGGGCCAGATCCAAGTCCTCGTCGGCCCGCAGCAAGTCGATCATCTCGCGATGTAACGACAGCCGTCGGCCCATGGGAAGGGAATCTTCGACGGCGCTCCGGGCCAGCTCATGACGAAAGGCCAGCCGCGCACCCCGAGCAACCACGACACCGGACAATGTGGCCTCGTCGATGTCCGACAGATCCGCACCGGAGAGGGCCAGGGCATGGTCGACGGCCAGATCACGCGGCGCTACAGAGACTCCTTCGACCACGCGTTGGGCCGGCGGCGTGAGCCGTCTCACCCGGGCCATTACGGCGTCACTCACCGAGCCGGGAAGGTGCTCTCCGGTGGCAAGGATCTCGGTGACATAAAACGCGTTCCCCCCGGTCAACCGGTGCAGATCGGCCGGGTCGTGTCGGGACTCACTGGCCAGATAGCCCACCGCCTCGACCGTTAGCGGGTCGACAGAGAAACGGACCGTGCTCTGCCGCGTGGCCAGATCGCCCAGAACCGTGCGAAGCGGATGGTCCGTCCCCAGCTCGTCCTCGCGGTAGGTGCAAGCCACCACCGCCTTGGTGTCGGCGACCCGCCGCCCGATGTAGCGAAGGAAGTCGAGAGTCGCTTCGTCGGCCCAGTGCATGTCCTCGATGACGAGGAGAGTGGGCCGGATGGTCCCCTTGAGATCGTCCAGCACGTCGGCAAAGAGGGAGAAGGGGTCCGATTCGACCAGGTCGTGCCCAGTGAAGTGTGCATCAGGGTCAGCGGCGATGTCCATGAGCGGGCTGAGGGGGCGGGGTGTGGTCAGGGGATCACATCCACCGATCAGGACGCGACCTCTCGGCTCGATCCGGCGGGCCAACTCATTCATCAACGAGGTTTTGCCCGACCCGGCCTCGCCGGAGATCATCGCCAACGCGCCGGCACCGTCGCCCGCAACATCAACCAGGTGCTCCAAACCGGCGAGGAGCCCGTCCCTCTCGAGCAGCATGGTGCTCGACCGTGTTCCTCCAGCCACGCTCACCTCAGGTTCCAAAAGCAGTCACCTCGCCGACGGCGCCGCGGAATCTAGTGGGCTAGTAATTACTTCCACCGACCGGTATCGAATGGCGACGGCCCTCGAAGACGTGGACGACACCTTCGAGAGCCGGCCGGCAGACTCATCGAACCGGGAGAGCGATCACCCTCTGATCCGATCGTCTCGGCCCACGATCGTCGCCCAGCTCGTGGGCGATTGCCCTTCTGGTCGTGTGGTAACCGTCTGCAGAGACACTGTCTGCAGCGACATCCGACGTGGTATCCGCTGCGACCACGAATTCGTGGGCCAGCATCACCCTCAGATTCGGGCTTTCCGACCCGAAGCTGATCGGGGCGGGGACCGCGACAAAAGATCCGGTCGCATCACTCTCGCCGCAGGCCGAGATCAAAGCAATGACAACGATTGGCCCGGAAAGACGTTTGGCGATACCTCTCATGACTACCTCCTTCGACTGCACACCGGCATTTCCGGCTGTCTTCGAAGGTATGGCGGGTGCCCTCCCCGCGCATCGGAGCCTCCCCCCATCCTCGGCGCTGGACGCCCCTACGTCCTACGAGCCCTCCCCCCAGGGTGCTGCGCGGATCCGAAGTGGTCCGAAGGGCTATATCGTTCACTCGTCGGTCGTTCGAGTTGAGGGGTGCGATATCATGGTGAGGTGGAAACGGGACCCGACCGGCCCGGGGCAGGTGATCGATCGTCGCGGCGCCGGGCCGGGTCTGCGCACCATCGGTCTCGGTGGCGGGGGCATCGCGGTGATTGTGATTCTTCTAGTCACCCTGCTCGGTGGTGATCTGGGGGACGTGGGCGAGATTCTGGCCCCGGTCGGGGAGGTTGGCCCCGGGTCGGCCCCCATTGATCCATCGGTGGACCCTGACGCCGACCTGGTTCGGTTCCTCGAGGATGTCCTCCAGGACACACAATCCATGTGGGTAGCAGTGTTCGAGCAGGCCGATCGCAGCTACCGCCCCACCGACCTGGTGGTATTCAGTGGTGCCACCCAGTCGGCATGTGGCGGAGCCCAGGCACAATCGGGGCCTCACTACTGCCCGGCCGACGAGTTGGTCTACATGGATCTCGACTTTCTCGGCGAGCTGCAGAGACGATTCGGGGCGGCCGGCGATACCGCCCAGGCATACATCCTGGCCCATGAGGTGGCTCATCACGTCCAGAACCAGCTGGGGGTCATCGAACAAGTGCAGGCCGATGGCAGCACCCGAGCCAGTATCGCCCTCGAGCTCCAGGCCGACTGTTTCGCCGGCGTGTGGCTGTCGACATTGCAAAGCGGGACCTCGGCGGCGATTTTGGAGGCCGGTGACCTGGAGGAGGCGTTGAACGCGGCCGCAGCGGTTGGCGACGACGCCATCCAGAGCCAAACTACCGGTCGGGTGAATCCCGAGTCGTGGACCCACGGCAGCTCCGAGCAGCGCTATCAGTGGCTCAGCGAGGGATTCACTTCGGGCGCACCTGGCAACTGCGACACCTACTGATCGTCGTCACAGTTTGGCCGCGGCCTGACTGGGGTAACCGGACTCATTCCATTAGGCACAGCGGATCGTTACGGTGACTTAGGTTTCCTCCCTGATCGAACCACGATCCCCAGCCGACCAAGCCGGTTGACACCCAATGACCCTTCCGACAACAGCCATATCTCTCGTCGCCTACGTGGTGGGGTTTCAGACCCTGGTCTACCTGTTGCTTCCTCGTCGCTTCATCCGGACTTGGGCACCACTGGTGACCGGCTCGGTGGGCGCAGCTTTGGTGATCGCCTCAGCGGTGTGGTTCGGGGCAGACACGGTGGGACTGGCCAATCCAGATGGTGGCCTTCTCGCCGCCTGGGGATCGGGCACCGTGTTGATGATGTCGACTTTCGGGCTGGTCATGATGTCCCGGCCCCACTTGCGTGGCCACCTGGCCGACCCCAGGTCGGCATCGATGTCCACCAGACAGGCGGCCACTCAGATACTGGTACGAATTCCGGTGATGACCGCCCTCATCGAAGAGGCGGTCTTTCGGGGTGTCCTCCATGCGGCACTGATCGCCATCTATCCCGAGCCGATTGCGCTCTGGGGCGGCGCAGTGTTGTTCGGTCTCTGGCACATCGGGCCTGGGCTCGATCAAGCCTGGGCCGCCGAGCGGCGCAGCGTCGCCGGCTTGGCCCATGTCATGATCACGATCATCGCCACCACAATCGCCGGCGCCGGCCTGGTCTGGCTCAGGATTGAAACCGGCTCGATCTGGATCCCGGTCGCAGTGCATGCCGGACTGAACATGACAATGGCAACCTTCTCCTGGTTGGCAGGCGCACTGCCCGTGCGAGTGCCCAGGCTCGCCGTCGAATAGCCCCCCTCGACGCGCTCACTTCGTTCGCTGGCGTCGGTCCCCCCGCTTCGCAAGGGGGACAACTCCCTGGATCAAGTACTGGTTTGCGCCAACACTGTTGGCTTCGGTCCCCCGCTACGCAAGGGAGGACAACGCTAGATCAAGTACTGGTTGGTTCCACGACGCAGGTAGTGGCCATCGCCTGGTGAACCGTGGTACGCGTTGTCCGCGATGATGGTCTTGCCCCGGCTGAGGACCGTCTCCACTTTGCCGGTCAGCTCCCAACCCTCATAACACGAGTAGTCGACCCACATGTGATGCGTCTCGGCCGAAATGACATGTTCTGTTTCGGGATCGAACACGACGATGTCGGCGTCAGAGCCCACCGCGATCGTGCCCTTTTGGGGATAGAGACCGAACATCTTGGCCGGTGTGGTCGACGTCACCTCGACAAACCGGTTGAGCCCGAGCCGCCCCTCGTGGACGCCACCGTGATAGATGAGCTCCATTCGATTCTCCACCCCGGGCAGGCCGTTGGGGATCTGGGCAAAGGAGTCGCGGCCTAGCTGCTTCTGAGTGCCGAAGGTGGGGTGGTCCCCCCAGCAGAACGGGCAATGATCAGTCGAGACCACCTGAAGGTCATTGGTGGCCAGACCCTTCCACAGCATGTCCTGGTGACCCTCGTCCTCGTCTCTCAGCGGAGGAGAGCAGACGTACTTGGCTCCCTCGAACCCGTTCCCCAGATGCTCGAGCGAGAGAAACAGATACTGGGGACAGGTCTCGCCGAAGGCGTTCTGCCCTTCGTCGCGGGCCATCGTCAACTCGATGAGAGCATCGGCCGCCGACATATGGACGATGTAGACCGGGCATCCTGCTATCTCGGCGAGCTTGATCGCCCGGTGGGTGGCTTCGCCCTCGAGCACCGCGGGACGGGTCAGGCCGTGGTAGATGGGATCGGTCTCCCCCCGGGCCAGAGCCTGGGCGATCAGGATGTCGATGGCGATGCCGTTCTCGGCGTGCATCATGATCGTCGAGCCGTTCTCGGCCGCCTTCTGCATCGCACGGAAGATCTCACCGTCAGTCGAGTAGAAGACACCGGGATAGGCCATGAACATCTTGAAGGAGGTGACTCCCTCGTCGAGGGCGGAGTCCATCTCCTTGAGCGACTGGTCGGTCACATCGCCCACGATGAGGTGGAACCCGTAGTCGATGGCGCAGTTTCCCTCGGCCTTGCCCATCCATGCCTCGAAACCGTCCATCAGGCTCTGACCCTTGGTCTGGACTGCGAAGTCCACGATGGTGGTGGTACCACCCCAAGCCGCAGCCCGGGTCCCCGTTTCGAAGGTGTCGGCGGCGTAGGTCCCCCCGAAGGGCAGCTCCATGTGGGTATGGACGTCAATGCCACCGGGGATCACGTACCTCCCGCCGGCGTCGATCACCTTGTCCGCCCCCGACTCCCAGTCGTGACTACCCGGAGCGGCCAGCGCGGCCACCTTCTCGCCTTCCACCAGGACATCGGAGAGTGACTGCTCGGTGGCCGTGACCACGGTCCCTCCCTTGATAACGGTGCGTGCCATCGCTCCTCCTCAGGGTGCTACCAGATCGCCGTAGGCATCCGGTCGCCGGTCCCTATAGAACGCCCACTGCTGCCGTACCTCCTCGATCAGGTCCAGATCGAGGTCACGAATCACGAGTTCCTCCTCAGTGTCCGATGCCGAGTCGCCGATGATCTGACCGCGAGGGTCGACGAAGTAGGAAGACCCGTAGAAGTCGTTGTCCCCAAACGGCTCCTTGCCCACCCGGTTGATGGCGCCGATGAAGTACTCATTGGCAACCGCCGACGCGGGCTGTTCCAAGTTCCACAGATACATCGAGAGCCCCCGGCTGGTGGCCGACGGGTTGAACACGATCTTGGCGCCGTTGAGCCCGAGCGCCCTCCAACCCTCCGGGAAGTGACGGTCGTAGCAGATGTACACCCCGACCTTGCCGACCGCAGTGTCGAAAACCGGATAACCCATGTTGCCCGGACGGAAGTAGAACTTCTCCCAGAAGCCCTTGACGTGGGGAATGTGATTCTTGCGGTACTTGCCCAGATAGGTGCCATCGGCGTCGATGACGGCCGCGGTGTTGTAGTAGAAGCCCTCCTGCTCCATCTCGAAGATAGGTACCACCAGGACCATGCCGGTCTCCTTGGCCAGATCCTGCATCAGCTTGGTGGTAGGCCCATCGGGGATCGGCTCGGCGTAGTCGAAGTGCTCGTTCTCCTGCACCTGGCAGAAGTAGGGGCCGTAAAAGAGCTCCTGGAAACACATGACCTGGGCGCCTTTTTGTGCCGCCTCACGTGCGTAGTCGGCGTTCTTCTTGATCATCGAGTCCTTGTCGCCGGTCCATTCGGTCTGGACGATGGCGGCCCTGACGACATTCGGCATGGCGTTCCTCCTGACGACGTGTTGCGCCCAAACCTACACCCCACCCGGGACGCTCGGTTCATCCGGTGGCGTCGGTCCCCCTGCACCGCAGGGGGACCCGCCTACTCGGTGGTGCGGTTACTCGCCGCCCTCTCTCAACTCGATGACACGGCGCTCGTAGCCGCCCCCGCTGGTGTCCATGTCCCCCAGGTTGGCGATGGCCGCCGCCGCGAGATCGGTGCGATACGCCTCGGCCGGGATCTCCTTGCCTTCGAGCTCGGGGATCTCGCTCGTGGACACGTCTACGGTCTGGTCCCACAGCTCCTGGTTCATCACCCCGATCCCGTTGGTCGCGGGGAAGATCAGGGCGAGGATCTCGTTGAGCTGCCACTCCTGGTGGCTCTGGCCCAGAGTCGAGCCGTTGTTCAGCACGACCTCGACGCACTCGTCGAAGTTGTCGAGGCAATGGATCCAGCCCTGGAACGAAGCGGTCAGGAACCGGACCGCGACGTCCTCGTTCCCTTCCTCGGCGATCCATTCGGCGTTGACCCACACCGCGTCCTGGAGCATGGCCGTGCCCACCTCGTTGAAATCGATGACGCTCAAGTCCTCCTTCTGGTACAGCTCCCCGGTGTCGGGGTTCACCGCTTCCAGGACCTGGGCGTACTCGTTGTAGATCATGGCCTCGGCGGCATCGAGCTCATCGTTGAGCAGGGCGGTCATTGTGAAGTCCTGGCCGATCAGTTCGACGTCCTCGACGTCGAACCGGTTGATGGCGGCCGTCAGCTCGAACTCGTTGCCGAAACCCCAGTTGCCCACCGTCTTGCCTGCCCAGTCGGCGGGCTCGGTGATCCCCGAGTCGGCCCAGGAGACCTCGAGGGTCCCCGAGCGCTCGAACACCTGGGCGATGTTGACGATATCGGCCCCGGCGTCGCGAGATACGAGAGCCTTGGGCACCCAGGCGAGGCCGAACTCCGCGCCCCCGGTGGCGAGGACCTGTTGGGGGACGATCTCCACCGCACCCTCGAGGATCGTGACGTCGAGACACTGATCCTCATAGAACCCGAGATCCTTGGCCACGTAGTACCCGGCGAACTGGGATTGGGCAAACCACTGCAGCTGGAGGCGGACCGGGTCCGGCTCGGTGCACTCCTCCGCGGGAACCGTGGTGCCCCCTTCCCCGTCGGGTGTCCCGGCCTCGTCACCGCATGCCGCCAGCAGCAATGCCATGGCGGCAAGCCACAAGAGACCACGACGCCAATTACTCACACTCATGGTTTCGATCCTCCTCAGATCCAGATGTCTGAACCATATCCAGGGCAGTGGGGGACGCGCTCTGCCGAAACCGAAACTTAACCGACAGGAAATCCCGGACTCATTCCTCGGTCCGCAGCGAGACGTGCCAAGGCATCAACGTGCGCTCGGCGATGAGGATCAAGAGATAAAAGACCACGCCGATGATCGAGGCCACCAGGATCGCCGCCCACGCATCCGGGAACTGGAACAACTGGGCCCGGTTGACGATGTACTGCCCGAGCACGTCCTGGGGGCCACCGAAGTACTCGGCGATGATGGCCGCGATGAGGGAAAGGGCGCCGGCGACCTTTATCGAGGCGAAGAAGTAGGGCAACGCATTGGGGACCTGGACCCGACGCATCACCTGGGCGGGGGTGGCGGCTATCGAGCGCATCAGCTCCACCTCGGCCGGATCGACCTCGATCAGCCCGCGGGTGGTGTTGATCATCACCGGGAAGTAGACCACCACCGCTACCACACCCATCTTGGAGAAGGGGTTGGTGAGACCGAACCAGTTGTTGAAGATGGGGGCCAGTGCGGCGATTGGAGTGGCATTGAGGGCAATGGCCAGCGGAAGCACCCCTTCCCGGAATCCCGCCCAGCGAGCAGCTGCCAGGGACGTGAGCACGGCAAGGGTGGCGCCGATGACGAAACCACCGGCCGCCTCGAAGAGCGTCCTCATCCCCGCCGCCCAGATAGTGCCCCCGGTCTCGACGAAGCTGGCCAGGATCTCGCTCGGCTTGGACAGGATGAAGCTCTCCACGCGAAACACACGGGTCAAACCTTCCCAGAGCAGGACGACGGCGAGGAAGGCGAGTACGGCCGGGAGGTGGCGGCGGCTCAGCCGGCGCACGGCAGGAAGCGACCGGCCGACTTCGTCGCTGCTCGCGATCCGTCCGTCTCCGCTCATCGGTGCTCCCGCTCCCGCCGACGCAAAGCCTCTCTGACCTCGGTGACCAGCTTGAAATAGCGGGGGTCCTCACGGGTGTCCTCGTCCCGGCGGCGGGGCAGGTCGACCACGAGCTCCTCGCTGATCGTGCCGGGGCGTGGCGACATCACCAGCACCCGTGTGGACAAGAAGACGGCCTCGGGGATGGAGTGGGTGACAAAGACCACGGTTATCGCGGTCTCTTCCCAGATGCGCAGCACTTCCTGCTGCATGAGCTCCCGTGTCATCTCGTCAAGGGCGCCGAACGGCTCGTCCATGAGGAGGATGGCCGGGCTGAAGGCGAGGGCCCGGGCGATCGCCACCCGCTGTTGCATCCCTCCGGAGAGCTGCCACGGGAAGTGATCCGCGAATCGCTCCAGTTGAACCAAGGCGAGCATCTCTTCGGCCCTCGCCGTCCTCGCCGCGGCATCGAAGTCCATGATCTCCAGCGGCAACTCCACGTTCTTCCTCACCGTCCGCCAGTCGAGAAGGGTCGCGGCCTGGAAGACCATGCCGTAGTCCCGATCCAGCCTCGCCTGCCGGGGGCTCTTTCCGTTGACGATCAGCTCGCCGCGGCTCGGCTGAGCCAGGTCGGCGATCAGCCGGAGCAAGGTCGACTTGCCGCAACCCGAAGGACCGATCAACGAGACGAAGTCGCCGGGGGAGAATGAGAGGTCGATGTCCGACAGAGCCTCGACACTGTCGGTGCCGGAACCGAACACCTTGCCCACGCCGCGAGCCTCGACCGCGCTGGTCACGTGGTCTGCCTCCTCGCCGGAGCCACCACGCGGTGCTCGACAAAGGTGACCAGCCCGACAAAGGCGATCCCGGCGAGACCGGCGATGATCACTGCCGCGAAGAGCTTCTGCGGCGCAGCCGTGAACTGCTGAGAGAACTGGAGCAGGTCCCGCCCCAGGCCGCCGCGCAGACCCGCCGGCAACTCGCCGACGATTGCCCCGATCACGCTGGCGGCCGCCGACACCTTCAGGGCGGTGAAGATGAACGGAAGCGCCGCCGGCACCTGAAGCTTCCATAGGGTTTCCGAGGGTGTGCTCGCATATGACCTCATCAGCTCAATCGATGTCGGCTCGGGCGAGCGAAGCCCGCGCAGGGTGTTGATGGCAACCGGGAAGAACGTCAGGTAGGCGGCGATCATCGAGACGCTCAGCCATTGAGGCAGATTCACCCGGCCCCCCCATACCACCACCATCGGGGCGATGGCGATGATGGGGACGGTTTGGGAGGCCACCACGTAGGGCATGAACGCCCGTTCCGCGGTGGACGACCTGACGAAGAGAACGCCGAGCCCGAAGCCGATGGCCCCCCCTATCAAGAAGCCGACGAACGCCTCCCGGAGCGTGAGGAGTGCCGCCTGGAGCTCTACCCAGACCAGTGGCGGACCGTTCCGCTGTGCCGGCTCGGCTAGAGCCACGGCGACGTCCCAGGTGTGTGGCATGGTCCGGTTGTCGGGCCGGATCGGCCACTCCCAACCCTGAGCCGTCCAGATCGCCTTGTACGCCTCCCAGACGACGAGCACCAGGATCAGCAAAGCCAACATCGAGATCCCGGTTCGGATCAAGCGTCGATTCGCTGTGCACATGGCGGCGAGACTCTAACGAGCAGGCGGGCACGCCATGGGCCCACCCTGGGGGGCGGAATCCACGACGCAAGGATCCCGGTGTGCTGCCACTACCCTCCATGACACGACGGGCTCGAATCACCTTCGCTCGCCACCGTCTTCACCCACTCCGAGGGATCCCCATGGCACACTCCGAAAAGATCGAACTGGTCGAGGCCATCGACGTCGAAGTCGAACGGCTCACAGCCGAGCACCTTGCCCGTCGCGCCGATTGGTACTTCCACGACGTCGTTCCCTGGGAAAGAGGTGAGAGCTTTCGAGAGAAACCATGGGACGTCTCCCAGTGCACGATCTCGGAGAACGCTCGAACGGCACTGATCCTGAACCTGCTCACCGAGGACAACCTCCCCTACTACCACGCCCTCATCGAAAAGCACATGCCGCGGACTTCGGCCTTCACACGGTGGAAT
>DASWKK010000230.1:0-13371 GCA_036396655.1 Acidimicrobiia bacterium | reverse complement strand
CCGAGGACATCCGCGACGTCGGCGAAGGCTGGTTCGAGGTCATCACTACGCCTGGTGAGCTGTCGAAGGTCCGATCTGCCATCGAACAGGCAGGTCTGGAAGTGGAGACCGCCGATGTCACCCAGCTCCCTTCCACCACCGTGCCGGTGGGAGAGGGCGACGCGCGGAGACTGTTGCGTCTGATCGAAGCTCTTGACGACCTGGATGATGTCCAGTCGGTGTACGCCAACTACGACATCGACGATGAGATCATGGAAAGGGTGCTGGAGGAGGTCTGAAGCCTCCTTCCCTCATCCTGTCTTTCGACCCGCTGTCCCGCCGTAGAAGAGGACAGCCACCGCAGCCACTCCGACCTGTATCGCCAGCTTGATCCAGTCGATGCCGTCGGTGTCTGCGACACCGATCGCCTCGGCGATGAAACCACCGAGAATTGCGCCCACCGCACCAATCACGACGGTCATGACCAGTGAAATGCTCTGTTTGCCGGGCAGGACCAGACGTGCCAACGGACCGATGATGATTCCGGCCACCAGACCCCAAACGATGGTCGAGAGGACATCTCCCATGGCATCTCCTTCTCTAGGTGGGACCAGATCCACTCTACGCCTGTCCGCGACACGCTGCGTGCTTGGATGCAGCCGGGTGCGAGCTGTCCATAATTCCTCGACACTCGACCCGATCTGCCTAACCTCACCAAACATATGTTCGTGTTGGGTATCGACCCCGGGCTGTCGGCCACGGGATATGGAGTTGTTGAAAGCGGGCACCCGCCGATCGCGGTCCTGGCCGGCGTGATCCGGACCGATACCGAAGCCCCGATGGCGGCCCGGTTGGCCGAGTTGCACACCGGCCTGACCCAGGTCATCGAGGACACCACCCCCGATGTGGTTGCCATCGAGACCATCTTCACCAATCGCAACCTGCAGACCGCGATCTCGGTCGGTCGTGCCTCAGGCGTGGCGCTCCTGGTCGCGGCGCAGGCCGGGCTCCAGGTTTCCGAGTACGTGCCGACCGCGGTCAAGTCGGCGATCACCGGCGACGGCTCCGCTTCCAAGGCGCAGATCCAGGAGATGGTCGCCCGGCTTCTCAAGCTCGACAAGCCCCCGAAGCCGGCGGATGCAGCCGATGCTCTCGCCATCGCCCTCTGTCATCTCAGGGCCGCGCCCCTGGAGATGAGCCGATGATCGGGCGTCTGCGCGGTGTCCTGGTCTCACGAAGGGGCGAGGTTGTGTGCATCGAGGTTGGTGGAGTGGGATACGAGGTGGCCATGACACCGCGGGGTGTTGCCGCCCTGCCCGGGGTTGGCGAAGAGGTGGTGGTTCACACCCACACCCATGTGCGTGAGGACGAGTTGAGCCTCTACGGCTTTGGCTCGGAGCCGGATCGTGACCTGTTTCGAGTGCTGCTGGGTGCGGCCGGGGTGGGACCAAAGCTGGCGATGGCGATCTCGGCGACACTCAGCCACCGGGAGATCGTCATCTCGATAGTCACCGAAGACGCCGACGCATTGACCGTGGTTCCCGGCGTCGGCAAGCGTGGAGCGCAACGGATCGTCCTCGAGTTGGCACCCAAGCTGGCTGGGATCGAAGCCGATGTGGTCGGGTCGCCCAACACGATCACGGTTCGCCAGGCGTTGGAGAGTCTCGGCTACACCACCGAGGAGATCAACGGCGTGATGAACGAGCTCGACCCCGAGTCGACGATCGAGGTGCAGATCAAGACCGCACTCCGGGCGCTGGGCAGGGGTTAGTCATGCGTGAGGACAGTCTGCTCAACCCGACAGTGGAGACCGAGGAGGAGGTCACCCTCCGCCCGAAACGTCTCGACGAGTTTGTCGGCCAGATCCGGGTTCGCGAACGTCTTCGCATCTCTTTGGAGGCCGCCCTCAAGCAGAGCCGGCCATTGGATCACGTCCTGTTCTCCGGACCACCAGGTCTGGGCAAGACGACCCTCGCCGGGGTCATCGCTCACGAGCTGGACGTCAAGATACGGGTGACGTCGGGGCCTGCCCTCGACCGTCCCGGAGACCTCGCCGCCATTCTGTCGAATCTCGATGTGGGCGACGTGTTCTTCATCGACGAGATCCATCGGCTTCCCAGAGCCGTCGAGGAGGTTCTCTATCCGGCAATGGAGGACTTCCAGCTCGACATCGTTCTCGGCAAGGGGCCAACCGCACAATCGATCAGGCTGGACCTGCCCCGATTCACCCTGATCGGAGCCACCACCCGCAAGGGCACGGTCACCGCCCCGCTGCGCGACCGCTTCGGGATAGAGGAAAAGCTCGACTACTACGACCCTGACGAGCTCGCCGTCATCATCCGCCGCTCGGCCGGCATCATCGGTGTCGACATATCCGACGAGGCGGCGTCGATCATCGCCGGTCGCAGTCGTTCCACGCCACGTATAGCCAACCGTCTCCTGGCCCGAGTCCGCGATTACGCGGTGGCGAGGGCTTCGGGCACCATCGACCCCGAGGTCGCCGACGAGGCGCTCCGGGTGTTCGAGGTTGACGACCTCGGTCTGGACAAGGTCGACCGCTCGATCCTGGAATCAATCATCGAGGGGTTCGGCGGCGGCCCGGTTGGGCTGTCCACCCTGGCCATCGCCGTCGGCGAAGAGCCGGAGACGGTGGAAGACGCATACGAGCCCTTCTTGCTCCAATCGGGTCTCCTCAAGCGCACTCCCCGGGGTCGAGTCGCCACTTCACGGGCATACAGCCACCTAGGCATCGAGCGACCGCCAGACCCTCAAGGCACGCTGCTCTGATCCCGAGACGGTTTGCCGCTGGATTGTCGATAGTCTCCGTCACCAATGCGGGTCGATGAGTTCGAGTACCCACTTCCGGAATCGGCCATCGCCCAGGAAGCGATCGAGCCGCGACACGACGCAAGACTGCTCGACACTCGAGATCTGAGCGATCACCGATTCCTCGACCTGCCATCGCTCCTCCAGCCCGAGGATCTGATTGTGGTCAACGAGACGAAGGTGCGAGCAGCGCGCTTGTTCGGGCGGAGGGTGGACAGCGGAGGATCGATCGAGCTCCTGGTGCTTGACGCTCGACCCGACGGTTTGTGGAGTGCATTGGTGCGTCCGGCCAGGAGACTCCGACCTGGCATCGAAATCCAGTTCGAGGGAATGACCGCCTCAATCGTCGACGGACCGGACCGGGGCCTGGCCGTGATCGAACTGAAGGCGGCGGACGTCGAGAAGGCGATCGAAACCGCAGGCCAAATCCCCCTTCCACCGTACTTTCGGGGTCATCTCGAGAATCCCGCCCGGTACCAGACCATCTTCGCCCGGACCACCGGGTCGGCGGCCGCTCCCACCGCCGGTCTCCACTTCACCCAAGAGGTGGTGGCGGCGCTGGCGGCGAGGGGAGTGGCAATGGCGACAGTCGACCTCCACGTGGGAGTCGACACCTTCCGTTCCATCACGGTCCCCCAGGTCGAAGACCATCGAATGCACTCCGAGTGGTACTCGGTGCCCGAGGCCACCGCAGCAGCAGTCTCGGATGCGCGGCGTCGGGGAGGAAGGGTCGTCGCAGTCGGCACCACGGTGGTGAGGACGTTGGAGACGGTGGCGAGCGAAGAGGGCACGGTCGAGCCAGGATCGGGGGAGACCGATCTCTTTCTGATGCCGGACTCGAGAATCAGCGTGGTCGATGCCCTGGTCACCAACTTCCATGTTCCGGGCTCGAGTCTCGTCGTCCTGCTCGCAGCGTTCATGGGAGATGGATGGCGCCCCGCCTATCAGGTCGCGCTGGATCGGGGATATCGATTTCTGTCGTTCGGGGATGCGATGTACGCCGAGCGGATCGACCACCGGAAGGTAATCCGTCGATGACCGCCGTCACCTTGGCTCTGGACGGAACCGATGGCCGGGCACGCACCGGATGGTTGGAGACCCCTCATGGTCGGGTGAGGACACCGGCCTTCATGCCGGTTGGCACCCGGGCCGCGGTGAAGGCGGTGGACAACGAAGACCTGCTGCGGGCGGGCGCGGAGATCGTGCTGGCCAACACTTACCACCTCATGTTGCGCCCCGGCTCGTCGCTGATCGCCGGCCTCGGCGGGCTACATGAGTTCACCTCATGGCAGGGCCCCATCCTCACTGACTCAGGTGGGTATCAGATCTTCTCGCTGGATCCACAGATCGACGAGGATGGTGCCCGGTTCAGATCGGTCTATGACGGCTCCCTGGTCGACCTGACTCCCGAACAGGCGGTGATCATCCAGCAGGAGCTCGGACCGGACATCGCGATGGTGCTCGATGTCTGCATCGGTTTGCCCGCCCCCAAAGAGAGAGTCCAAGCCGAGATGGAGCGCACCCTGCGCTGGGCAGAGCGCTGCCGGGAGGCACACACCCGGCCAGATCAAGCTCTGTTCGGGATCGTCCAGGGAGGCGTGGATGTGGAACTCAGGGCCGAGAGCGCGCATCGGACCGCCGAACTGGGCTTTCCCGGGTTCGGTATCGGTGGGCTGTCCGTGGGGGAGCGGGCAGAGGAGAGGAATCGCGCCCTCGAGGCTGCCATTGGGGGATTGCCACGGGAGAAGCCACGCTACGTGATGGGCCTGGGCGACACTGACGGGCTGCTCGACGCCATCGAGCGCGGCGCCGACCTGTTCGACTGTGTCCTGCCGACCCGTCTCGCCCGTCACGGCAAGGTGCTCACCCCCCATGGCGACTTCAATCTTCGCAATGCCGCTTTCGAAGCCGACCAGGCGCCCATCGACGAGTCGTGCCTCTGCCCGACCTGTGGCCAGTATTCCCGCGCATATCTGCGACATCTGCTGAGATTGAAGGAGCTCTCGGCATATCGGCTGCTCACGATCCACAACCTGGCGTACACCTTTGATCTGGTGCGCTCCGCCGGTGAGGCGGTAGGAACGGGCCGCTTCGAGGCCTTCGCCGCCGACGTGAGGGAAAAACGTCTCAACGGTTCGCCCTAGACCTCAGGCGACGCCTAACCTGCCGCCGTCCGAGCTCATCATCTGGAGGACCCCGAGTGACCAATCTCGTCCTAGCTCAGGAGGCCGCGGGAAGCCCGCTGCCCTCGCTGATCTTCCTCGGGCTGATGGTTGGTGTGTTCTGGATGTTCATCATCAGACCGCAGCGCAACCGGGCCAAGCAGCAACAGGCGCTCTCAGAGTCCTTGACGGCCGGGCAACAGGTCCGGACCATCGGCGGTATCCACGGCACAGTCGTCTCGGTCGACGAGGACAGTGTGGTGCTTCGGGTCGAGGAGGGACGGCTCCGGGTGTCACGAAAGGCAATCGGATCTGTGGTAGGAGCCGATCAGGCCTGATCGCACCGTACAATCGATCCGGTGGAACAACTCACCTCACTGATCCGTGACATCCCAGACTTCCCCGAGCCTGGCGTGGTGTTCAAAGACATCACACCCGTGCTGGCGGACGGCCCGGCTTTTGCCCATCTGATCGACGCTCTGGCGGCCCCCTACTACGACTCCGGTATCTCCAAGGTGGCGGGTATCGAGGCTCGTGGCTTCACCCTGGCCACGCCGATCGCGGGTCGTCTCGGAGCAGGCTTCATCCCGGTGAGGAAGCCCGGCAAACTCCCGTTCGAGACCGTTCGCGAGGACTACGCCCTGGAGTACGGGACCGATGCCCTGGAGATCCACGTCGACGCCGTCTTCAAGGGAGAAAAGGTCGTCCTGGTCGATGACGTGATCGCCACCGGAGGAACAGCAGCGGCGGCGATCCGGTTGTTACGTAGGTTGGGGGCCGACATCGTCGGGTTCGCGGTCTTCATCGAGCTCGGCTTTCTCAACGGCGCCCGGATGCTGGATGGTGTACCTCTTCATGCCCTTGTCACCTACGACTAAAGCCAAACAGGCAGAATTCGAAGATGTGGTCGAGGCCTTCCGCGCCCATCACCCGGAGGGCGACACCGATCTGCTGAAACGTGCCTATGAATTGGCACGCGAGGCGCATGAGGGCCAGAAGCGAAAAACCGGCGAGCCCTATATCACCCACCCGGTGACAGTCGCTCTGATGCTGGCCGAGTACGGGCTCGACGAGCAGACGTTGGCCGCGGCGTTCCTCCATGACGCAGTTGAAGACACTCCGCTGACAGTTGGTGAGATCACCACCCAGTTCGGTGAGGAAGTGGGTCGGCTCATCGACGGTGTCACCAAGCTGGATCGAGTCCGATACTCGAATCGGGAGCAAGCCCAGGCAGCCACGATCCGGAAGATGGTGGTCGCCATGGCCCAGGACGTTCGCGTGCTGATCATCAAGCTCTTCGACCGGCTCCACAACATGCGGACGGTGCACGCCCTACGCGACGAAAAACAACGCAGAGTGGCCCAGGAGACCCTGGACGTCTATGCCCCGTTGGCGCATCGTCTCGGGGTCCAGGAGATCAAGCACGAGTTCGAGGACCGCTGCTTCGCCATCCTCTACCCAGGCCCTAACGCCGAGATCCAGGCCAAGCTCGCCGAGCGGGCCCCGGAGCGGGAAGCCTTCATCGAAAAGATGGTCGAAGAGGTCTCAGCAATTCTCCATGAATCCGGGATCGAGGCCGACGTGACCGGTCGACCGAAACACCAGTACTCGATCTACCGGAAGATGCGCGAGCAGAATCGGCCATTCGAGGACATCCACGACCTCATCGGCATCAGGATCATCACCCCGACGATGCGGGATTGCTACGCCGCCCTCGGATTGATCCACAGTCACTGGGTGCCCGTCACCGGGCGCTTCAAGGACTACATCGCGATGCCAAAGATCAACCTGTACCAGTCGTTGCATACCACCGTGATCGGGCCTGACGGCAAGCCGCTCGAGGTGCAGATCCGGACCGAGGAGATGCACCAGCGAGCCGAAGCCGGGATCGCGGCCCACTGGCGCTACAAGGAAGGTGAAGCCGGTCAACTCCCTCGTATGGACTTCGCCTCCTGGGGCGAGGATGAAGACCCCGAGGAATTCCTGGCCAATCTCAAGCTCGATCTGTACCAGGACGAGGTGTTCGTGCTGACACCGGGCGGCGATGTCAAGCCCCTCCCTGCCGGCTCGACGGCTGTCGACTTCGCCTACGCGGTCCACACCGAGGTCGGGCACCGCTGTGTGGGGGCTCGGGTCAACGGTCGGCTGGTCCCACTCTCCACTCGGCTCCAGTCGGGCGACATCATCGAAGTCCTGACGTCGAAGTCGATGGACGCTGCTCCGAGCCGGGACTGGCTGGGATTTGTGAGGACCGGCAGGGCCAAGTCCAAGATCAGGCATTGGTTCACCCGGGAGAGACGTGACCAGGCGCTCACCGAGGGCAAGGAGGCCCTCCAGCTGATGTTCAAGCGCGAGGCGTCGGATCTCCCACCTGCCGATCGGGAGAAGCTGCTCGAGTCGATAGCGGCCGAGCTGGGCCAGAAGGACCTCGAGGCGCTGCAGGTCGCGGTCGGCGAAGGATCGGTCTCTATCGACTCGGTGTCGACCCGTCTCACCCGTCTCCTGGCCCCGGACACGGGTGAACGACTCTTCCAACCACGTCGACGCCGGCCACTCGACGGGGCCCATGTGGTGGTGGAAGGCCAGGAGGACATGCTCGTCCATCTCGCACGGTGTTGTTCGCCTGTGCCCGGAGATCCGATCGTCGGGTACGTGACCGTGGGACGGGGTGTCTCGGTTCACCGCTCCGACTGCACCAACGTCTTCTCGCTCTCGCAACGTCGGGAGCGAACGGTCGAGGTGTCATGGCCGTTCGAAGACTCCGGCGCGTTCGTCGTCTGGATACAGGTCGAGGCGCTCGATCGAACTCGTTTGTTGAGAGATGTGACCAGCGTGGTCAGCGATACCGGGGGCAACATCACCGCCTCGTCGACCAGCACCGGTGAAGACCGTGTGGCCATTCTGCGCTACGAGGTGGAGCTTTCGGACCCGAGCCAGCTCGGCAAGCTGCTGTCTGACCTGCGTGGGGTAGACGGCGTCTTCTCTGCTTTCCGGCTCGCCACCGAACCCACATCTTGATGCTTGTCATTGCGATCCCTGCCTGGGCTACCCAGACCAACGCTTATGTGATCGCAGAGGGCGCCGGCGATCTGGCTGTGGTTGTTGACGCCCCACCCGATCCCGAAGCCGTGGGATCCGTGCTCGCGCAATACGATCTCTCACTGGTCGGTGTCCTGCTCACACATGGCCATGTCGATCACACCGGCGGCAGCGGCCAACTGCAGCGGACCACGGGCGCAGCCGTTTACGTCCATCCCGACGACGACTTCCTCACCCTCCACCCCTCCGATCAGCTGAGGGCGATCTTCGGAATGCAGCCGCCAGGGGTCTTTGATGTCCCCGAGAAACTCGATCCGCTGGGTGATGGGGACATCGTCGAGGTGGCCGGGCTCAACTTCGAGGTCCGCCACACCCCGGGTCACACCCCGGGGCATTGCTGTTTCTACCTGGAGGCCGAGGAGACAGTGTTCTCCGGTGATCAGCTGTTTGCCGGGTCGATCGGGCGCACCGACCTTCCCGGAGGGTCGTATGAGGCACTGATGAGCTCGATGCGAGAGAAGGTGCTGGTGTTGCCCGACGAGACTCGTGTGCTTCCCGGGCACGGCCCCGAGACCACGATCGGTCGCGAACGCGCCACCAACCCGTTCCTGATCTAACCTGCCTCGTCCCATGAGTTTCCAGCCACCGCCGGGCACCGACGACATTGGCGCGCCCCAATCACACATCTGGCGAGAGGTACTGCGGGAGTGGGAGACCTGGGCTGATTGTTACGGGTATCCGCTGGTGATGACCCCGTTGTTCGAGGCGACGGATCTCTTCGAGCGTGGGGTTGGGGACGCCACCGAGGTGGTCACCAAGCAGATGTACACCTTCACCGACAAGGGTGGCCGGTCGGTGACGTTGCGCCCCGAAGGGACTGCCGGGGTGGTGCGCGCGTTTCTCAACGCCGGTGTCAAGGGGGCATGGAAGGGCGCCTATTCCGGCCCCATGTTCCGCTACGAGCGGCCCCAGGCCGGCCGGCGCCGCCAGTTTTGGCAGGTCGGGGTGGAGTATCTCGATGTCGAAGGCCCCGCGGCCGATGCCGAGGTCGTCGAGCTCGGGTTTAGGTTCCTCAACGCGGTCGAGGTGGCCGGCCTCGAAGTCGTCCTCAACTCCTTGGGGGACGAGGTGTGCCGGCCCGGATACGTGGCGACATTGCGCGGCTATCTGGACGAACGACGATCCCAGCTGTGCGACGAGTCGGTGAGTCTCATCGATAGCAACCCGTTGCGTGTTCTCGACTGCAAGGTGTGCGCCCCGGTGCTCGGTGACGCTCCGGCGATGAAGGATCACCTGTGCGCTGCCTGTGCCGACCACTATGCCGGGGTGAAGGCTTCTCTCGATCGACTCGATGTCCCCTACACCGAGGACGGTCGGCTGGTCCGCGGCCTGGACTACTACACCAGGACCGCCTTCGAGTACATCGCTACCGATCTCGCCACTGCGCAAAACGCGGTCGGTGGCGGGGGACGATACGACGGCCTGGCCGAGTCGATCGGGGGACGCCGGGCCCCCGGGGTCGGCTTCGCTTTGGGAATCGACAGGATCGTCCTCTCGTCGAGCCGCGCTCCAAGCCCGCCGGTCGATGTCTTCGTGATCTCGGAGACCAACCCGTCGGATGCTCTGGTGGCGTCGTCGGTGCTGAGAAGCGAAGGTCTGCGGGTCGACTTCGACACCGAGGGAAGATCGGTCAAGGCGCAATTCAAGGTCGCATCTCGCTCGGCTGCCCCGGCTCGAGTGATAGTCAGTGACAGCTCGGGGCCGGTTGGGGTCCGATATGGGAATGACAACATCGACTTGCCGATCGGGGAGGTGGCCGAGTGGCTGATGCAGCGTCTCCGATGAGGACCCACGATGCGGGGTCGATGGGCGAGTCGATGATCGGGGACCGTGTCACGGTGGCGGGTTGGGTGCAGCGTCGCCGCGATCATGGTGGGATCGCCTTCCTCGACCTTCGCGACGCATCGGGACTGATTCAGGTGGTTGCCGACCCCTCGGAGCACGAAGATGCCGCCGACCTCCGGATGGAGTACTGCATATCGGTCACCGGCGTTCTGCGCGCCCGGCCCGAAGGCACCGAGAACCCCGATCTGGCGACGGGTGCGGTCGAGATCGGCGCCGAGGAGATCGTCGTCCTCTCTCCCGCGGACACCCTCCCGTTCATGATCGACGATCGGGTGGAAGTCGATGAGAGGGCGCGACTGCGACACCGATACCTCGATCTGAGACGACCCCGCATGGCCGCCAACCTTCGAGCACGGTCGCGGGCCACAGCTGCCATCAGACGGGCTCTCGACGATCAGGGCTTTCTCGAGGTCGAGACACCGACCCTCATCAACAGCACGCCGGAGGGTGCCCGTGACATGTTGGTTCCCTCCCGGCTGCGTCCGGGTGAGTTCTATGCATTGCCCCAGTCGCCGCAACTGTTCAAGCAGCTCCTGATGATCTCAGGCGTCGAGCGATACTTTCAGATCGCCCGCTGCTATCGGGATGAGGACTTCCGCGCCGACCGGCAGGTGGAATTCACCCAGCTCGACCTGGAAGGCTCGTTCTGGGACCAGGACGACGTCCTGAACGTGATCGAAACCGTCCTGGTGGCGGCGGCCAAGGAGCTGCGGGGGGTCGACATCCCCCGCCCCTTCCCGCGGCTCACCTGGCAGGAGGCCATGGATCGGTTCGGATCCGACAAGCCCGATCTGCGGATCGCGGCCGAGATCGTGGATCTTTCCCATCTGTTCACGGACAGTGGGTTCGGAGTGTTCAAGGGAGCCCTGGACGCCGGAGGGGCGGTGCGTGGCATCAATGTAGGGGGACAGGAGTGGTCGCGGGCCAAGGCCGACTCTCTCACCGAGCGGGCTAAGGAGATGGGTGCCAAGGGCCTGGTCTGGATGGTTGCCGAGGAGGATGGCTCGCTTCGCTCGCCGGTGGCGAAATTTCTCGACGACGCCGAGGTATCCGGGATCAAGACCGCTCTCGGCGCCAAGCCGGGTGACGTGCTCTTGATCGCCGCCGATCGCTGGCGGGTGGCCGTCGAGGTGCTCGGTGGTCTGCGCAACGACGTGTTGCGCCCGAAGGGTCATCAAGACCTGGCCTTTCTCTTCGTCATCGACTTTCCGCTGTTCGAAGAGGAGGACGACGGTTCGGTCACCTTCTCCCACCACCCGTTCACGTCGCCGATGTCGCTCGAAGAGATGCGGGACAACCCGACCGAAGCCCTCTCCAAGGCGTATGACGCCGTGCTCAACGGCGTCGAGCTCGGGTCGGGCTCGGTCAGGATTCACGACCCGGCAGTCCAACGGGCGGTTTTCGAGATCCTCGGCGTCGCTCCCGAGACTGCAGAGAATAGGTTCGGCTGGTTTCTCGAAGCCCTCCGCTACGGCACGCCGCCTCATGCCGGATTCGCCTTCGGGATCGATCGCCTGGTCATGGTGCTGCAAGGCGAGACCTCGATCCGAGAGGTGATCCCGTTCCCCAAGACCCAAAGTGGAGTCGATCCGATGACCGGTGCCCCCACCTGGGTGGATGAATCCCAACTCGACGAGCTCGGATTGAATCTCAACACCAGGGCGAGGCAGCGTCGAGATGAGCTGGGGGAGACACAAGTCACACCCGGCGATTGGTGACGTTGGACTCTGGGCGGATCCTCCTCTGAGACTGATCATCGGGTCATCAGAAAGGAGGCGTCAAGACATGACGCTCACTGCAACGAGGACGGCACGACAGCATCGGCCGTTCACAGTGACTCTGGTCACAACCTTGCTTGCGACTCTAGGCATTGGTGCCGTGGGTGGTGGATGGGCGATGATTTTCGGAATCGGAGGGGAGAGCATGCTCCCCGATGAGTATCTCGAGACGATCCCCCTGGTCGACAACTGGGTGGTCCCGGGTGTGGTGCTTTTGATCGGCTTCGGTTTCGGATCGCTCATCGCGGCCTACGGAGTGTGGCGCCGACCAATATGGGCCTGGTTGGGTGGCCTGGAGCGTCTAACCGGGCATCATTGGTCATGGACCGCCACCATCCTCATCGGAGCGGGTCAAGTGACGTGGATCACACTCGAGCTGTTGTCGATCCCGTTCTCGGTCCTGATGGCGATATTCGGTCCACTCGGGCTCGCCCTGGTACTGCTGGCCCTGACCCCGTCCGTGAGCGGCTATATCAGGCTGAAGTAGCCCGACGAGAAGCCGGGTACCGTCGTCGTCAATGAGCGACCTGTTCTCGGCGCGTGTGGACGAACTGACTGCCCGCGCCGCGCCACTCGCCACCCGGATGCGTCCCCGCTCTTTGGACGAGGTGGTGGGGCAACCGTCTCTCATGTCTCCGGGGGCGGCCTTCAGGCGTCTTGTCGAATCGGGACGTCCGGTGTCGATGTTGCTCTGGGGCCCGCCCGGGACGGGGAAGACCACCCTGGCTCGTCTCGTAGCCTCCAACGCCGAGGCGGCTTTCGAAACCCTCTCGGCCACGTCGGCCGGGGTCAAAGACATCCGTGAGGCGCTGGCTGCCGCCAAGACCCGGATGGCGACCGAGGAGCGGCGGACCGTGCTCTTCCTCGACGAGATCCACCGTTTCGCCAAGAACCAGCAGGACGCCCTGCTGCCCGGCGTCGAGGACGGAACCTTGATTCTCATCGGCGCCACCACCGAGAATCCCTTCTTCGAGGTCAACTCGCCGCTGATGAGCAGGATGACGCTGTTCCGATTGGAGGCGGTTTCACCCCAAGAGATAGCCGAGCTGGGCCGACGTGCTCTCCTCGACCCGGAGCGGGGGCTGGCCGAGATGGGGTTGGGCATCGATCCGGATGCCCTCGACGAGCTGGGAAATCGCACTGGGGGCGATGCCCGTCAAGCTCTCAACGCCCTCGAGGTTGCCGCGCTGCTCGCCTCAAGCGATGGGCGGAGCACGATATCTCTCGAAGACGTTGCCGAGGCCCTGCAGCGACGGATTGTCAGGTACGACAAGGTGGGCGATCAGCACTACGACGTGATCTCGGCCTTCATCAAGAGTGTCCGTGGCTCCGATCCCGACGCCGCGCTGTATTGGCTCTTTCTGATGATTGAGGGTGGTGAGGATCCCGAATTCATCGCCAGACGACTGATCGTCCTCGCCGCCGAGGATGTCGGGCTTGCCGACAGCGGGGCATTGCCACTTGTTATTGCCGCCGCCGAGGCACTCGCCTATGTGGGCCTCCCCGAAGCCGCGTACCACCTGGCCGAGGCGACCATCTATCTCGCCGCGGCTCCCAAGTCGAACTCCGTGGGCAAGGCGATGGCTCGCGCCCGCCAACTGGTCAATGAGGGGCCCTCCCCGAGCGTCCCACCCCACCTGCGCTCTACCGGTTATCCGGGGGCAGAGAAGCTGGGTCACGGG
>DASWKK010000229.1:0-39189 GCA_036396655.1 Acidimicrobiia bacterium | reverse complement strand
CGGGGGCACATGGGTCGACAAGGACGTAGTAAGAAGGGACCGTGTCCTCCCCGATGTTCCCCAGTCTGGACGTCTCCAGGTGGGAGGAGGTACTACCCCCACATGGGGAGAAACGGTGGTTGCGGCGCCCCCCTCCCCCCTCCGGGGTACTCCCCCCTAAGACCCCCCTCCCCCCTCCGGGGTACTCCCCCCAACGCTCACTCCGTTCGCTGGGGGAGAAACGGTGGTGGCGTTTCCTCCCCCAGGAGCGGAGCGACGTTGGGGGAGGTGGCCCGAAGGGCCGGAGGGGGTCTTCGCCCCTATGCAGTGGGCGATATGCCGGGGCGACGGCCTGGCACGCGCCGAACCAGGCGACGCGGGCTGCGAGATTCGAGAAGTGCTTGGGCCTCAGCTGAGCCGTTCGATGAGCATGGCCATGCCCTGCCCGCCGCCAACACACATCGTCTCCAGGCCGATCGTCTTGTCCAGGGTGCGCAAGTCGTTGATCAGGGTGCCCATGATCCGGGCACCGGTCATCCCGAACGGATGACCCAGGGCAATGGCGCCACCATGAGGATTCAGCTTGTCGAGGTCGATCCCCAGCTGATCGGCGCTAGCCAGGACCTGGGCGGCAAAAGCCTCGTTGATCTCGATCACGTCGATGTCATCGAGCTTCATCCCGGCCTGATCGAGCACGGCCCTCACGGCTCCGACCGGGCCCATGCCCATGAACTCCGGCTCCAGACCGACCACCGACGAGGCGATGATCCGGGCCAGCGGCTGCAATCCCAGAGTGGCGGCTCGGGTGGCGGACATGACTAGCACGGCCGCGGCCCCGTCGTTGAGGGGGCAGGAGTTCCCGGCAGTGACACTGCCATCGGGTTTGAAGGCGGGAGTCAGCTCGGCCAGTTTCTCCAGCGTGGTGTTGGGGCGGGGCCCGTCGTCGGTGGTGATGGTCCGCCCGTCGGGGAGCTCGATCGGGGCGATCTCCCACTCGAAGAAGCCGTTCTTCTGCGATTCCACGGCCAGGTCCTGGGAGCGCTTGGCGAATTCGTCCATCCGCTCCCGGGTGATCCCGTGTCTCTCGGCGACATTCTCGGCGGTGTTGCCCATCGGGATGTAGACGTTGTTGATGAAGTCGTCGCGACTCGCGTCGGTGAAGCGAGGATTCAAATCGTCGCTGTCGAACGCCTTGCCATAGGTTCGGGTCACCGATTCTGATCCAGCGGCAACGTAGGTGTCTCCCTCCCCCCGCTCGATGGCGTGAAACGCCATGCGGATGGTCTGGAGGGACGACGCACAGAACCGATTCACAGTGGTGGCCGGCACACTGGCCGGCATGCTACCCAGCAACGACGCTGGGCGGGCCAGGTTGAAGCCCTGCTCGTGATGGGTCAAGCCGCAACCGACCATCACATCGGCGACCGACGCCCGGTCGACGTCCGGCACTTTCTCCATGAGGGCGTTGATGGCGAAGCCGGCGAGATCGTCGGCCCGGAGGTCGATTAGCGAGCCTTTGTAGGCGCGCCCGATCGGAGAGCGGGCTGTGGCGACGATCATTGCATCCGACATGGACTTCCCTCCGGAGACCGATCGATTCTCGGCTATACCAGCGAATCTAGTGGTCTGTCGTTCCGTACCCTCTCCCTCACATGCGATGGCTGACATTGCTCCTACTGGCTGTGATCGTGGCTTGCGCACCCGCGCCCGGTGCGGAGCCGACGACCACTGTCCCTGCGGCAACGACCTCCAGCTTTTTGGCCTCGACCACGACCGAGCTCGTCGCGACCACCGAACCTGTCGCCGGCTGTCCCCAGGACGCGGTATTTGTCGATCGGGGGCGGGTCGCCCGGGTCGATCAGCCCACGTCCGACACCAACCGCCTCGGGCTGATCTCCTGGCAGGTGGTGGAAGGTTGCGAGCGATTCGCCATCGACCTGGAGACCAACGAGGGCGCCCCTGCCACCACTCCGCCCACCGTCGTCGTCGAGTTCCTGGAGTCACGCCAGGTCCTTCGCCTTTGGATCGATGTCGATTCGACCGTGGTCACCGACCAACTAGTGGAGACTTCTCTCGTAGACCGTCTCTACGTGGTCAGGGCGCTCGACGGAGCCATGTTCGTCGACTTCCATCTCGCCAGCCCGGCTCAGGCGAGGGTGGTGATCTCGAGCTCCCCGGCAAGGCTTTCTCTCGAGATGCAGGCCGCGCTGGACCCGTTCCTCACGCTGGCGGTGATCTCGGATCGGATCGTTGTGATCAGCCCGGCGTCAGCAGCCGAGACCGGGAGCACGGTCGCGGTGTCCGGTTATGCCAGGGCCTTCGACGCCAACGTCCACGTCATAGCGACGCAGTCCGGTCAGGTGGTGGCAGACACCGTGGCCACGGCAGCCGATTGGCAAGACACCTGGGGCGAGTTCCGCACAACCGTGGTGTTGCCCCCAGGCGAGATCTCGGTATTGATCGGCGAAGAAGGCGCCGGCGATGGGCAGATCACCGGGCCGACTATCAGTCTGACGGTTCAATGAGACCGGGAATCGAGACTATCTCTACCAGAGACCGCGCCAGATCGACGACCGGCACCAGATCGTCGACGAAAGGCACGTCGAAACTCGATCCGGTAGCTGGGTCGATCACCAATCGATCCTGGCCCGAGCCGTAGACAACGTCTTTCACCGTGCCGATCCGGGCTCCGTCCTGGTCGAACACCTCCAACCCGATCAGGTCCTTAGGCCAGAACTCCCCGTCCGCCAAAGCTCGACGTTGGCCCACCGCCAGGTTCGCTCCACGCAGATCCTCGGCCGTGTATCTATCGAAGATGCCCTCGAAGGCCACCTGGTACCCCCGATCGGCACGACGAATCGCACGGACTACATAGGGATCGTCGTCGAGGTAAACGGTGAGGCCGGGCGCGATGGCGGCAGCATCCTCTTCATCTACGTAGAGCCCCAAGAACCCGTCGAGCCCGTGAGGCCGACCCACACGGCCGACCACAAACCGTTGCGGCTCAGTCGAGGAATTCAACGCCAGCGTTGATGCCCTCTTCGTCCCCGGCGGCTCCGGCCGCGGCTCGGATCGCCTTGGCAACCCTGCCCCGGCGACCGATCACTCGACCCATGTCACCTTTTGCGGTGCGGACCTCGGCAACCAGCTCGTCCGGGCCCTGCTCCACCATCGTGACCGACACCTCGTCCGGCTCCTCGACGATGCTCTTGACGACATAGGTCACGACGCGCTCCACGATTTCGCCTTTGGCCAATTTCATTCCTCCTCGGAGGCCGCTTCGGTGGCAACCTCCTCCAGCGCAGGCTCCTCGGCCACGGTTTCGGCCTCCACGGCTCCCGGTGCGTCAGCTGCGGGCTCGGTGTCCGCTGCGGCGGGTGCCGGCGACGAGGCTCCAACGGTGTGGATCTGGCCGCTGCGGACCTTCATTGTGTTCAAGGCGCCGGAAATGTTGAGCAGCTTCTCTACCGCCTCGGTCGGCTGGGCTCCCTTGGAGAGCCAAGCGGTCGCCTTGTCGTTGTCGATCTCGACCAGCGAGGGGTCTTGTTGAGGGTCATAACGACCGATCTGCTCGATGTATCGACCGTCACGTGGCGACCTGCCATCGACGACCACGACGCGGTAGGAGGGCGCCTTCTTCTTGCCCATCCGCATCAACCTCATTTTCACAGCCATCAATTCACCTCTTGGTTCGCTGCGCCGAGAGCAAACCCTGCAACGACGGGGTCCCTTTGCCTCCGGCCAACATCTTCATCATCTTCTGCGACTCGGCGAACTGCTTCAGCAGCCGATTCACGTCCTGGGGCCTGGTACCCGAGCCGGACGCGATTCGGCGCTTTCGGCTGCCGCCGATGACCCTTGGGTTCCGGCGCTCCTCTGGGGTCATTGACCGGATGATTGCCTCGACCCGACGCAGGTCACGGTCGTCGACATCCACCTCGCGAATGAGCGATCCGGAGCCGGGAAGCATAGCAAGGATGTCTTTGAGAGGCCCCATCCGCTTCATCGCCTGAAACTGATCGAGGAAGTCCTCGAGCGTGAACTCGCCTTTCTGGAGTTTCATCGCGGCCTTCTCGGCGTCTGCCTCGTCGAAGCTCGCTTCCGCCTTCTCGATCAGGGTCATGACATCGCCCATGCCCAGGATTCGCGATGCCATGCGGTCGGGATGAAACGCCTCCAGGTCCTCGAGGCCCTCTCCGATCCCGGCGAACTTCACCGGGGCGCCGGTCACCTCGCCGACCGAAATGGCCGCACCACCTCGGGCGTCGCCGTCGAGTTTGGAGAGCACCACACCAGTCAGGCCGACCCTCTCTTGAAACCCCGAAGCCACATTGACCGCGTCTTGACCGGTCATCGCATCGATCACAAGCAACACTTCGTCCGGATCGACGGCTTTGCGAATGTCCTCCAGCTCACGCATCAGGAGATCGTCGATTTGCAGCCGTCCCGCGCTGTCAACGATCACGACGTCGCGACCGGTCCGGGATGCCTCTTTCAGCGCAGCTTTGGCCAGACGAGAGGGCTTTCCCTTTCGGTCGCTGAACACTGGGACCTCGATTCTCGCTCCTAGCGTCTCCAGCTGATCGATCGCGGCGGGACGTTGGAGATCCGCCGCCACCAGAAGTGGCTTCTTTCCCTGGTTCTTGAGCAGGAGAGCGAGTTTGCCGGCGGTGGTGGTCTTGCCGGACCCTTGGAGACCGACCATCAGGATCGTCATGGGCGGAGCCGCCTTGATGAGCGGCACCGTCTCCGTCCCCAGGGTTGTGACCAGCTCGTCGTGCACGATCTTGATCACCTGCTGTCCCGGGGTCAGCGATCTGGACACCTCCTCGCCAAGCGCACGCTGTTTCACTCGGATGAGGAACTCCTTGACCACCCTGACGTTCACGTCGGCTTCGAGCAGGGCAAGCCGGACGTCGCGCAGGGCGGTGTCGATGTCCTTCTCGGAAAGACGCCCTTTGCCTCGCAAGGAGGCAAAGACATCTTCAAAACGCTTGGTCAGACCGTCGAACATGGGTGTTGGTGCGCAACGCTAAACCGGCTCGTCGACGTAGGCGGAGCCGGGAGTCAGCCGGCGGCGATGTCGCGCCGTCGAAAACCGACCAACCCCGCCGCGACGAGCCCGGTGGCCACCAGCGCGAGCAGCACCAGAGGGAGCACCCGAAGCGACTCGGCCGGGATCAGTGGGATGTGGCTGAACGGCGACAGGTTGAGAGACCATTGTGGGAACTGGAGGATCTGTCCCAACTGGCCCAGAAGGAGGAAGACCACCAGAGCAGCCCAGCTGACCGAGGCGAGGCGGGGAGCGATGCCGAAGAGTGCCATGGCAATGCCGGTCAAGACCCAAACCGCCGGAAGCTGGATCATGGCCGAGCCGACCACCCTGGACACTTGGCCCGCCACATCCCCGATGATCAAGCCGTAGGTGGCACCGGCCACCGCGCCCCCGAGGATGAGCATCAAGGCGGGACCAGCCAACCCGAACAAGAGATGACTCGCCGCCCACCGGATCCGCGGGGTGGCGGTGGCCAGAATCAGCTCGGCTTTCATCTCGTCTTCCTCGGCCCGCAGCCTGAGGACGGCCCGAATGGCGTATGCCGAGGCGACGATTGCCATGATCCCGACGGCTGCAGAGAAGAAGACGTCGGTGATCCCCTGCTCGCCGCCGATCAGCTCGAAGATCTCGGCAAGCTGAGGATTGTCATCGAGCATGTCACCGATGCTGTCCCCGACACTCCCGTAAACGGCTCCGATCGCCATCAGCCCGACCGTCCAGCCGATCAGCGAGCCACGCTGCAATCTCCACGCCAGCCCGCCAGAGCTGCCGAGTCTCGGTCCGCCAACGGCTGGCCCCGGACGCGGCGGGAACACTCCGGCGCCGACATCTCTGCGTGCGGACAGTCCGAACGCGACCACGCCGCAGGCCAGCCCTACTCCCAGCCACAGCAACAAGACCCACCACTGCTCGTCGGCGAAGGGCCGCAGCCGGCTGAACCAGCCGATCGGGGAAAGCCAGGTCAACCAGGACAACCCGTTGCCGGCACCACCGTCACCGACCATCCGGAGGAGAAAGACAAGACCAGCAGCCGCAACCCCTATCCCGCGCGCCGCGGCGGCACCCTCGGTCAACTGGGCGGCGATGGCGCCTATCGCCGCAAAGACGATGGCGACACCCGCGAATCCGAGCCCGTAGGCCACGGCTCCAGCGACGGGAAGCTCGAGCCCGACCAGGCCACCGGCCAGGATCATCCCGATGGCCAGCCCGGCAGCCACCGTGACCACCAGTGCCGCGCTCAACGGAGCATTTCGACCGACGACTGTCGAGCCGAGGAGCTCGCGGCGCCCGGTCTCCTCTTCATCACGTGTGTGGCGGATCATGGTCAACACCGCCATCAACGCCACCAACAACGAACCGAGAGTTCCGATGCGCCACGCGGTCAAAGCCCCGATGTTGGAGGCATGAACCGGGCCGAGAAATGCCACCATCGCCGGGTTGGACGCCACCGTCGCCGCCAGCTCCTGACGTGATAACTCCGTCGTGTAGAGCCCGGCGAAGGCGCTGGCGGTGCCGACAGGTACCAGGCCGAGAATCGCGATCCACACGCCGAGACGCAGACGGTCTCGCTTGAGGACGAAGCGAACCAGGCTCCAGGTCCCGGCCAGCGAGCTCATGACACCGCCTGCTCGTCGCGATAGTGACGCATGAAGAGCTCTTCGAGTGTGGGCGGGTGGCTGACCAGGCTGCGAACCCCGAACGGGGCCAAACGCTGAAGGACATCACCGAGATCGGAGGACTCGACCTCGAAGTCGACCCGGTGATCGCGGATCCGCAGGTCGTGGACCGAGGCGAGATCGGCGAGCGGGGCAGGATCGACGGCGAGCTCGGCTGAGATCGTGGTCCGGGTGAGGTGTCTCAGCTCGGAAAGGGTGCCACTCTCCACGGTTCGACCTCTGCGAACGATGCTGATCCGATCGCACAAGGCCTCCACTTCGGCCAGGATGTGGCTGGCCAGGAGAACGGTTCGCCCGTCCACGCGGTCCTCCTCGATGCTGTTGCGGAACTCGGCCTCCATGAGCGGGTCGAGCCCCGCCGTCGGCTCGTCCAGGATCAGGAGCTCCACATTGGACGAGAGGGCTGCAACGAGCGCGACCTTCTGTCGGTTTCCCTTCGAGTAGGTGCGTCCCTTTTTGGTTGGGTCGAGGTCGAACCTCTCGAGCAACCGCTTCCTCTTGCCCTGATCGAGCCCTCCCCGCAGCCGCCCGAGCAGGTCGATGACTTCTCCCCCGGTGAGATTCGGCCACAACATGACGTCTCCAGGGACATAGGCAAGTCGTCGGTGCAGCTCGGTGGCCTCAGTCCAGGGGTCCCCACCGAGAAGGGAGGCGTGACCGGAGTCGTGACGCAGCAGACCCAACAGGACACGGATAGCAGTGGTCTTGCCGGCACCGTTGGGGCCGAGAAACCCGTGCACCTCACCGGTCTCGACCTCGAGATCGAGCCCGTCGAGCGCTCGGGTCTGACCAAAGGTCTTCACCACGCTTGAGACACTGATAGCTGTAGACATGATCGGGATCCTAGCATGGCGATTGAACGCTTGTATAGTATCCTGATCGTGAGTTCAACCATTCACCGGCCGACCGAAGATCTGACCACCAAGGCCCGCATCCGGGACGCGGCATTGGCCAGATTCCCCCAGGACGGTTATGGCGCCACCACGATCCGCGCCATCGCGGCCGATGCGGGAGTATCGGCCGGGCTCGTCGTTCATCATTTCGGTTCCAAGGACGGTCTGCGCGAGGCGTGTGACAAATACGTGGTCACGATGTTTCGGGAGACCAAGTTGGCGGCGATGGAGGAGGGGAACATGTTCAACCCCTCGTTCGCGGCCAGCTCCTATCAGCTGGCAGCCCCGTTGCTCCGCTACTTCGGGTGGGCGCTCGCCAGGGGGCATTCGGCAGCAGACGACCTGTTCGATGAGATGCTCAAGGAGGGAATCGAGCTCTCCCGGATCGCCATCGAGAACGGGATGATCCGCGACTCTCCCGATCTGGAGACGAGGACTGCAGTGCAGATGGCGATGCAGCTCGGGATGACGGTGATGCATGCCCACTTGAAGAGGAACCTCGGAGTCGACATGCTCACCGCCGACGGGATCGCCGCACTCACCCCGACAATGCTCGAGATCTTGAGTGGGCTGTTCCCCCAATCGGTCCTCGACCAGCTCGAGGAGGCCTACGGCGATCGAGCCAGGGACCTGCTGGATCATGTTGGGCCTCACATCGAGTCGTGACATAGTTCGACCGTGCACCCTCTGCTGCCGGTTCTCATCGCTGCTGCCGACGGCTCTTTCCCGCCCGTGGACGGCAACGTCACCTATCTGCCTGCTCATGACGACGGGCTGGAGTCGATCGTCTCGTTCACCGGCCATGCCTACGTCAGCAGTCGCCTCGACGGTGAGCACCTGGCCGATCTGAAGCCAGACGGCCTGGGTGCAGTCCTCAACCCCGAGGTCCAGCTGAGAATGGCCGGGCCGGACGGCACGATCGGGGTTGTCGACGTGACCATGGTGGCCCGGGGCGTCGGTGGTGGCACCCTCCCCCGCCGCCACGACCTCGATGACCACCCGCGTGTCCGGTATGCCCGTTCTTTGAGACGCTCGGTCGCGGTCTACGGCTCGAACCAAGGATTGGTCACGATCGGTCTTGGTCTCGCCGGCAGAAGCGAGATGAGCATCGAGACTTCGGGTGATGGAGCGCATGGCCGTGCCCTGATCCAGGAGGCCCTCAAACTCAGCCCGCCCGGGGAGCCCCTCTTTGCCGCGGTGTCACCCGGGAACGCCCGCTCCCTCCGCGCCTTCCTCGCCTGTGGCTTCACCCCGATCGGGAGTGAGGTGATCATCCGTCCGGAGTCTGATCGGCTCGGGGCAGTTGGTGTTCAGTGACACTGCACACTTTTTCCGACACGACCCCGATCGTCGGTTTATGGTTGTTATAGGAAATTTGATGCATCAGGCACGTCTGCGAACTTGAGGAGTGTTGGCAGTGGAAGCTTCCGGTCACGTTCGAGGCAACCCGCGCTTGTACGAATTGATCGAGCACGCCCCCAAGACCGGCAAGAGCCCGACGATCTGGGCATGGCCGCAGATCATCGACTATCTCAAGGTGGCCGGCCAGCCCGTCCAGGGACCGTGGCCCCCGCATCAGGAGCCGAGACCGGACCCGGAAGCCGAATCGCTTCCGGTGGCGGTGCCCGACCCGCAATCGCTCCCTTCTCATCACACCCCCGACCCCGATTCCGCCCCGCGGATTTGAGCAGCGACACAAGGAGGTAGACCCATCTATCCCTCTCGATTCCGCTACGAAGCGCCCCGGTCGATCGAGGAGGCGATATCCCTCCTGACCGACGGAGGAGGAGACGCCAAGGTTCTGGCCGGGGGCCAGAGCCTGGTCCCCATGATCAAGCTCCGGTTCGCCGCGCCCGAGATGCTCGTCGACATCAACGATCTTCCCGGGCTGGACCATCTGCAGCGCGAGGACGACGGGACACTCCACATCGGCGCCTTGTGCCGGCACGGCGCCCTGGAACGCTCCGCACTGCTGGCGACCCATCAACCGACGATGGCCGCCGCGGCCCCCTTGGTCGCCGACCCGATCGTGCGCAACCGGGGCACTCTCGTCGGATCGCTTTGCCACGCCGATCCCCAGGGCGACTGGGCCTCGGTGATGGCTTCTCTCGGCGGGCTGGTGCTCGCCCAGGGACCGAAAGGCCGACGGACAATCCCGGTCAAGGAGTTCGTGCGGGGACCGTTCCAAAACACTCTGGCTACCGACGAGATCGCCGTCGAGGCCATCGTGCCCGCCCCACAGGGAGTGCCGGCGGGGGGCTACCTCAAACTGGAGCGCAGGGTGGGAGATTTCGCCACGGCAGGGGTGGCTGTCTCTATTGACCGCTCAGGGGGCAAGGTCACCAGAGCGGGCATCGCCCTCACCGGCGTGGGCGGGTCGACGATCGCCGCGGACGAAGCCGCCCAGTTGCTCGTCGGCGGCCCGCTGACCGCAGAGGTGATCGGTGAAGCGGCCGAGCTTGCCGCCCAGGCTGCCCAACCCCGAACCGACCACCGAGGCAGCGCCTCTTACAAACGGCAAGTGGTGCGGGTATTCACCAGCCGGATCCTGACCAGACTCCTGGCGACGGAAGTTGAGGCGGCCTGACATGAGCAGTCTGTACGAAGTCGTCCCCTCTGAGGCTGCAGACGATGTGCCCGTCATGAAGGTCACCATCAGGGTCAACGGAGAGAATCGGTCGGCGATGGTCGAGCCCCGGCTCCTGCTGGCCCATCTGCTCCGGCAAGGCTTCAATCTCACCGGAACCCACACCGGCTGCGACACCACCAACTGTGGTGCGTGCACGGTTCTCTTCGATGGCCAGCCGGTCAAGAGCTGCACCATGTTCGCGGTGCAGGCCGACGGCCACGACGTGATGACCGTTGAAGGCCTGGCCGGGCCCAGCGAGCTGCATGCGATCCAGGAGGGCTTCAAAGAGGAGCACGGGCTCCAGTGCGGGTTCTGCACCCCGGGGATGATGATGACCTCCAAAGCGCTCCTCGACGAGAACCCGAACCCCACCGAGGACGAGATACGTTGGGCGCTCAGCGGCAACCTCTGTCGTTGTACCGGTTACCAGAACATCGTCAAGGCGGTCATGTGGGCGGCCACCAAGCTCGATGGTCAATGAGATGCAGCCAGCGGAGGTGAGCAAATGACGGCGGTCGACGAGATCAAGATCGGCGGAATGGGTGCCAGTCGGCGCCGGGTCGAGGACAACCGATTCATCCGCGGCAAGGGCAATTACATCGACGATGTGGTGCTGCCCGGGATGTTGCACATGGAGATCCTGCGCAGCCCTCTGGCCCACGCTCGGATCAGGTCGATCGACACCTCCAAGGCCTGGGCCATGCCAGGAGTGCGGCTGGTGCTGACGGGCGAGACCATGGCCGCCCGCAACCTCGCTTGGATGCCCACCCTTTCCTACGACACGCAGGCAGTGCTAGCCACCGACAAGGTTCGCTTTCAGGGACAGGAGGTCGCATGCGTCATCGCCGACGACCCGTATATCGCCAAGGATGCCTGCGAGGCGATCATGGTCGACTACGAGCCTCTCCCACCCATCGTCAATCCCACCCAGTCGCTCGCTGACGGCGCACCGTTGATCAGGGACGACAAGGAGAACCAGCCGGACAACGTCATATACGACTGGGAGGTGGGCGACAAGGACGGAACCGATCGGGCTTTCGCAGAAGCCGATGTCGTATCCAAGCTCGAGCTCCATTACCCCCGTTCGCATCCGTCACCAATCGAATGCTGTGGGTCTATCGCCGACTTCAACCGGTCGACCTCGAAGCTCACGGTCTACATGACCACTCAGGCTCCCCACATAATCCGGGCGGCGGTAGCGCTGGTGGCCGAGCTGCCCGAGCAGATGATCCGGATCATCTCTCCGGACATCGGCGGCGGGTTCGGCAACAAGGTGCCGGTTTACCCCGGATACGTGGCGTCGATCCTGGCATCGATCCTCCTGGAGAGACCGGTCAAGTGGATCGAGGACCGCACCGGGAACCTGATCTCCACCGGCTTCGCCCGTGACGTCTATCTCCACGGTGAGCTGGCGCTCCGCAAGGATGGGCGCATCCTCGGGGTGCGGATGCAGACCACGGCCGATCACGGAGCTTTCTTCTCCGACGCCCAACCGTCCAAGTTCAAGATCGGGCTGATGCACTCGGCGTTCTCCTGTTACGACATCCCCAATGCCCATCTCGTGGCACGCGGGGTGTACACCAACAAGGCGCCGGGCGGTGTCGCCTACCGCTGCTCGTTTCGGGTCACCGAGGCGATGTTCTTCCAGGAGCGAATGGTCCAGGCTGCGGCCGACGACCTGGGCATGGACCAGGCCGAGTTCCGTCGAATCAACTTCGTCCGGGACGATGACTTCCCTCATCGGACCCCCTGGGGATTCCTCACCGACTCGGGCCAATACGCCAAGTGCCTCGATGTCGGTCTCGAGGCCATCGGCTACCAGGACTTCCTCGCACAGAAGGAGGAGGCGGCCAAGAGAGGGCGTCTGCTCGGCATAGGCATCTCCACCATGACCGAGCCGCTCGGCGCCGGCAACAGCAGGGAATACGACATCCTGGGCATCAAGATGTTCGACTCGGCCGAGTTGAAGGTCCACATCACGGGCAAAGCGCTCCTCCGCACCGGAGCCAAGAGCCAGGGTCAGGGACACGAGACCACCTGGGCCCAGATCGTGGCTCACGAGCTCGGCATCCCCGCCGAGGACATCGTGGTCGAAGAGGGCGACACCGACACCGCCCCGTTCGGAATGGGCACCTACGCATCCAGGAGCACACCGGTAGCCGGGGCGGCGGTGGCCATGGTGTCTCGCAAGATCCGGGCCAAAGCCCGCAAGATCGCCGCCCACCTGCTCGAGATCTCGGAGGAAGACATCGAGTGGGAGCTTGGTCGCTTCTATGTCCGCAGCCAGCCCGACCGCGGGGTGACCATTCAGGAGTGCGCGGTGGCTGCCTACTCCAATATGCCCGACGGCATGGAGCCGGGTCTCGACAACACCGCCTACTACGACCCCCCCAACCTCACCTGGCCTTTCGCCTGCTATATCGCCACCGTCGAGGTCGACCCCGAGACCGGGGTATGGGATGTGCTCCGTCTGGTCGCCGTGGACGATTGCGGGGTGCGGATCAATCCGATGATCGTCGAAGGTCAGATCATGGGCGGCCTCACCGAGGCCTATGCCATGGCCAGTATGCAGTTCATCACCTTCGACGAGGAGGGCAACTGCGTCGGGTCCAACTTCACCGATTATCTGCTGCCAACTGCCTGGGAGACCCCCGGCTTCGAACTACATGAGGTCGTCACTCCTTGCCCCCATCACCCGATAGGAGCCAAGGGCATCGGTGAGTGCGCCGCCGTGGGCGGGCCCGCTGCCTTCGTCAACGCGGTGATCGACGCACTCAAGGGCACCGGGGTACGCAACATCGACATGCCGGTGTTCCCCGACCGGGTCTATGAGGCGTTGCAGACCGGCCAGGACATCAGTGGGGCACCCCCGGTCAGGACCGACGAAGCATGAACGCCCAGCCCGCCGACGGGTGGAGGATGGTCGAGAAGGCCGACGAGCTGTCCCGTCAAGGAGTCGAGCTCGCCCTGGCGACAGTGGTGTGGCGACAGGCGCCGTCGTCGGGTCATCAGGGAGCGCGGGCCATCATCACCGCAGACGGCGAGATGCACGGCTGGATCGGCGGCGCTTGCGCCGAGCCGGTCGTGATCCGAGAAGCCCAACGTGTGATCGCAGACCGCAAGCCTCGCCTCATCCTTCTCGGCACACCAGATCAGTTCGGCGAGCTCTCGGAGGGGATGACGTTCGTCCCGATGGCGTGTCAGTCCGAAGGGGCAATGGAGCTCTACATAGAGCCGGTGATCCCCAGCCCGCACCTGGTAGTGGTAGGGCGCTCGCCGATGGCCACCACCTTGGTCGATCTGGCCACCGCACTGGGATGGCGGGTCGATCTGATCGATGCCGCCGCGTTTGCAACCGCCGATGTCGGGACCGGGTCGGTCGTGGTCGTCGCCACCCAGGGCCATGGCGACGAGGAAGCGGTCGAGCAGGCGGTCGCGGCACAACCGGCGTTCATCGGGCTCGTGGCCTCACACAAGAGGGGGGAGGCCGTTCTCGGCTATTTGGCCGACCGGGGTGTCTCCCGGGACTTGCTCGATCAGGTCAGAGTGCCGGTCGGTCTCGACCTGGGCCACACCTCCCATCCCGAGATCGCGGTTGCCGTCCTCGCCGAGCTGGTCGAGTTTCGGGCGAAGGGGCTGCTCAACCCGCGGCGCACCGAGACCAGCGAATCTCACACCGTTCCGGTCACCATGTCGAGCGGCTCCGCCACCGGTGAAGGCCACAGGCATGGCGAACCGGGTCAGTCGCCCGACGTCGGGCCCGGCCCCGGCACCGCCATCGACCTGGTGTGCGGGATGACGGTCCCCGCCGACGCCACCAGCCGCCCCTTCGAGCACGAGGGCCAGACCTACTACTTCTGCTGCCCCGGTTGCCGAACCTCTTTCCAGAAGGACCCGGCCGGCTTCATCACCCAGGAGGCACAATGCTGATCAAGCACGATTTCGAAGTCCCTCTCTCGGTCGAGAAGGTGTGGGAGTTCTGTCAGGACATCCCCCAGGTGGCTTCTTGCCTGCCCGGTGCTTCGCTCACCGACGAGATCGGCCCCGACCAGTACGAAGGCAACGTCGCCATCCGTCTGGGACCGGTGCAGATGCAATTCGCCGGGCGAGCAAATGTCACGACGCGAGACGAGTCCAGCAAGACGATCGTCGTCGACGCCTCCGGGGCCGACGAGAAAGGCCGTGGCCAGGCAGCACTCGGTCTCACCGCCCGGTTGGTCCCGACGGCAACGGGAACCAGGGTCGAGGTGGAACAGGACCTGCAACTCTCCGGTGCGGCCGCGCAGTATGGCCGGGGCATGATTTCCGACTTCAGCGCGATCCTGATGCGCGACTTCGCCACCAACATGCAGGTCCGCATCGACGCATTCGATCGCGGCTTGTCGCCAGATCAGATCGAAGCCCAAAAGAGCGCAGGCGGTTTCAGCATCGCACTCCAGGCCGCCTGGATGGCACTGAAACGAGTCGGCCGGAGGTTTTTCCTCCCCTACCAGCCCAACCGAGCCTGAGGAGGCAAACATGCTCTGGTGGATAGGTAACGCGCTACTACTCCTGGTGGTGGTGCCGGTCCTCGTCGCCCTCCTGAATCGGGTGCTTGCCGCCCTGGAGCGCATCAGGGGCGCCTCGGACGAGATCCTGGCAGGAGGAGTCGGGCTGATAGGCGAGGTGGACAATGTGCCCGAGTTGTTAGCCGTGACCGACCAGACCATCGAGGACGTCGCCTTGGGCGCCGTTCGCTACGCCGGCTCGGTCGGCAAGTTGCTCGGTTGACGAGAAGGGAGGACCAATGCCAGCAGCAGCAATCGTGACCCTGGTGATCGCCACCCTGATCATCGCCGCCGCCGCCCTTGGGCTGATCCGGGTGATCGGCCATCTCATGGCAACGCTGAGGACACTCCGGGCGTTGACCGGTGGGGTCGACGTCGTCGCCGAGAAGACCAGCACGGTGCCCGCGGTAGTGAGCTCGGTGAACGCCAGCCTCAAACCCGTGAGTGACTTCGCCGAATCGATCTGAGGAGAATGTCCATGAACGAGCTCTTCGAAGGCAACACCAGCTGGCTGGTTGGGTACATCATTGGGATCGTCGTCGTCCTGGTGGTGGTGGCGCTCGTGGTTCCTATCTTGATGCTGGCACGCAAGATCGGCAACGAGGCCAAATTGATCAACGACAGTCTGGCGAGGTCGGTAGACAACACCGCCGCCCTGGCCGATCTGGCCACCACCAACACCCTGGCGGTGAACGTCATCCAAGGACTCGAGCGCGGCCGCAAGCGGCTGGGAGGTTGAGCATGGTCTTTGCCCTGACCGAATCACAGGAGACTCTCTGGCAAATCGCCAACTGGGCCGGGCTCGCCGTGGTGGTCGCGGTGGCGGCGCTCCTCACAATCCTCGTGCTTCTGGTTCGCACAATCGACCGCAGAGTCCTCGAGATCAAGGCGACGCTCGCCCAAGCGGAAGCCAACACCGCCGACGCCGCGCTTCTCGGGACCACGGCCGCGGGAGTGGACATGGTGTTGGCGGAGGGTCTCGAGCATCACCTGTTCCTGGGTCGGGTTCTGGGGAAGGTCCGATCGTGAACACACTGATCGTCTTCACTGTCGTCGACATCGTCCTTCTCATCGCGGGTTTGGCGATCTACCTCTGGATCGTGGGCACTCAACTCGGTCAAATCGCCACCAACCTCGAAGAGTGCAACGAGTTGGTGCAAGCCATCAGACGCAACGCCGAGCCAATCGAGGGGAACCTCGAGCACATCAACCGCACCGGAGGGGTGGTCGCAGGTGCTCTCCCATTGCTCTATGGGATGGCCGAGGGCATCGTCGTGGGAGCAACCTACGATCCCGCACAAGTGCCCGACCGCGGGCCTGCGCTGCCTGCCTCCGGACGTCGTCGGTCCCGGCTCCACGAAGGTGTCGGCTACCTGCCCGACGGCCCGGTGGCGAGCGCCCACGCCCCTCTGGCTGACCACACCGAGTCGGCGTAGCCCTCCCCCTACCCCTGTCTGCCGGCGGAGGGGTCCCGGTCGGTGGTGAGCGGGCCAGTGGTAGGAGTCTGATACTCCCCGATCCACTCGTCCTTCCACGCTTGGTCGTACTGGTCCGGGTTGCATCCCGGCCGGTACACCGCGATCAACTCGCGGGTTATCTGCTCGCGGTGGGCGGAGAGGGCGCCCGGCGCCTCATAAGTGCAGACGTAGAGAGCGAACCGCTTGTTCTCGACTCGTCTCAGCCAGCACGGGGCGAAAGGGTGGTCGAAAGGGAGACCGACGCTGGACAAGTCGTCGGAGTGGCCCACATAGATAACCCCGTACTGCTCGGGTTTGGCCAAGGCATCGGGTTTGTAGGCAATGGCGAACACGCCGGATCGGGATGGGGCAGTCCAGCCGGCCAGCACTCGGGGCCCTTCGAATGGGTATCCCGCCAGCGATCCAAGACGGATCACTCCGGCCGCCCGGCCCGGCCGAGTGGGTCGGCTTCCGCCCCGCCCTCGAAGCCGTAGTCCAGATCGTCCTCGTCGGCGATGGTCTCGGCGTGGGTGATCGGCCACGGAGGCAAACCGGCCCTTTCGGCCGCTGCAGTGAACACTGCCATCGCCCGATCCACCGCCTGGTCGCTGGTCACGGCCTCGACCACGATCTGGGCGCCATAACCAAGGGTGCCCATCCCGGTGGCTATCCCATCGCTGGCCGCAACTGCGTCCGCGAGCTCGACCACCTCGGACAGTTCGATCACGCGATCACCCTCGGCCAGCAACGACACACTCCATCTCACGCCGGACCGCCCACCGTCATCTCAACTCGGGGAGTCGCTCGGCCAGTTCCTCGAGACTGGCAAGGTCGTGACCGGAGAGAAGCAAGTCGACGAAGGGCGCAGCCACCATCATCCCCAAAGTCGACGGTTGGAAATTGTCATCGTCGCCCTTGTGTGGGTTCATCCACACCACTTTGTGGCTGAGGCGGGACAGTCGCTCCATCGCGGCGGCCAACAACGCGGGATCGCCCCGGTCGAGCCCGTCGGAGCAGATCACCACGATTGCCCCCCGGCTGAGCCCGCGACGACCCCACTCGCGGACGAAGGTGTCGATGGCATGACCGATTCGGGTTCCTCCCTCCCAGTCGAACACGGACCGGGCAGCGTCATCGAGGGCCTCGTCGGGGCGACGTCTCTCCAGAGATCTGGTGATCCTGGTGAGGCGTGTGCCGAAGCAGAACACCTCCACCCTGGATGCCGCCCGTCTGGTCGAGTAGGCGAACTGGAGGAGATGGCGGGAGTAATCGGCCATGGAGCCCGAGACGTCGAGGAGGAGGACGAGTGGCCGCATCTTCCGCCTACGCTGCCGCCAGAAGAGTTGGGACGGCTCCCCGTGGGTGCGCATCGTGGTGCGTATGGTGCGACGCAGATCTGGGCGTTCCCCCGATGGCGTATGAACAGTCCGTCTGGTCCGCCGGCGGGGCGGGATGACCCTGACCCGGGCCATGATCCGGCGCAAAGTTGCAAGCTCGTCCGGGGTGCAGGCGGCGAAGGACTTGTGGCGCCAGATCTCAATGTCAGAAGCCATCAGGCCCAACCTGGCCTCCTCCTCGTCCTTGCCGGGCCGTCCTGGCTGAGTGGCCGGAACCTCGATCACCGACTGGTTCTCGATACTGGACGTTTTGAGGGCCAGTTGGAGCGGCTCGGGCAGATCCACGCCCTCGTCCAGGAAGAAACGCCGGAACACCCTGTCGTACACCGCGATGTGATCGCGACGGGTGACCAGGGTGGTGAGACCGGCCCAGTAGAGGTCGAGCAGATCCCCTGGATCGAGCGCGGCCATCGCTCCGCAATAGACCAGGACGTCTCCCGACCCGACTGGCAAGCCTTCCCCGCGCAGTTCTCCCCCGAAGTCGACGAGCATCTGGACGAATGTTGCCCCGGTCTTGGTCGTCTCCACCGGAGCGCCCCTCTCAGCCATCGACTGCAATCTCCGCGAGGTGATCGAGCACCGCCTCGAGGTCTTCGCGCTCTTTGACAACGGCGCCCAACGTGTCCCTGACGGTGCCGGCGTCGAGAACCGACCGACCGAGAACACCCAGCGTCGCCACCCAGTCGAGTGTCTCGGCCACACCGGGGGGTTTGGCCAGGTCGAGTTGGCGCAACCGGCCCACGGCAGCCACCACCTTGCGGGCAAGGGCCTCGGCCGCCTCCGGGGCTCGGACCTGCACTATCTCCACCTCACGCTCAGGGCTGGGATACCCCACCCAGTGGTAGAGACAACGGCGCTTGAGCGCGTCGTGAAGCTCACGGGTGCGATTGGAGGTGAGGATCACGATCGGCGGCGTCTCAGCGACGATGGTCCCGATCTCGGGGATGGTGATCTGGTAATCGGAGAGGAGCTCGAGCAGGAACGCCTCGAATTCGTCGTCAGCCCGGTCGATCTCGTCGATCAGGAGCACGGCCCGATCGCCGGCGCGGACCGCGGTCAACAGCGGCCGTTCCAGCAGGAATTTCGGTCCGAACAGTTTGTCGACCTCATCCTCGTCCGCCAGGTTGTGCTCCGACAGAGCCCGGATCTGGAGCATCTGACGGGCGTAGTCCCACTCGTAGAGGGCCTGGTTGGTGTCGATTCCCTCATAGCATTGGAGCCGGATCAACTGGCGGTCGAACACCGACGCCAAGACCTTGGCCACCTCGGTCTTGCCCACCCCCACCTCGCCTTCGAGCAGAAGCGGACGACCCAGGGCCAAGGCCACGTAGATAGAGGTGGCCAAACCGCGATCTGCCAGGTAACCGCCTTGGCGGAGCCGATCGGTCAGCTCCTCGACATTGGCCACAGGCACAGTGGCGTTGCTCACGGCCCGACAGCCAGTCGATGGGAGGTGGCCGACTGCGTCAGGTCTATTCGCCCTGACCGAGGATCAGGTCGCGGACAGACACGCCCGACGAACTGAGCTTGCCCTCTCGATCCAGCTTGGCTCGCCACGCCGCCCCCAGGTCCTCCCCGGGCTCGGCGAAGCCATCGAAAGTCACGTCCCTCATGTTGCGGCACGGCTTCGTCGGGCTGCAATCCTCGTCCAGTCCGGCATGGTCGTGACCGTTGATCCAAACCGATTCCAGAACGTCAGCCGTAGTCTCTTCTCGACCAGTCATCGAATGCTCCCCAGGACGGTTTCATCTGAGATATTCAGGCCAAAGTCTAACCGGCGCTGTCTGCTGTTTCTCGGCCGGTTCCCGACGTCGCATCCATCGGCCACCGGGATGGACACCAGTCATGTCACTACCTCGGCGTCCCTATTTGACCCCTTCGGCGATGGCCTCGGCCAGGATGGAGACGGCGATCTCGGCAGGGGTCATGGCGCCGATATCGATGCCGGCGGGACCGTGGACCCGGGTGAGATCGGTGACACCACGATAGGCGAGCCAGTCGGCACGGTTCTCCTGCATTCTGCGGGAGCCGAGCGCTCCGATGTAACCCGCCTCGCTCTCGAGAGCCGCCATCAGGGCGGCGCCGGTCACTTCGAGGTCGTGCCCGGTCACCACGACTTTGTCCAGCATCGAGAGGGTGGCGATGACTCCCGTCATATCCGCCATTTCGGTGACGATCCTCGCCCGCCAGCCGATCCGGCCCGCCAAGTCGGCGAGAGCGTCGGCAACCGGGGTGCTCCCGATGACGACGAGTTGGGGAACGGGGCGGAACACGCTGATGACCTGGTGATCGGTGACCGTCGAGCCGCTGGCGCCGGAGGCGAATAGATCTTGCGCGGCTTCCCCGCCCTCGGCGATATTGTCGCCGCCGTAGAGACCGACGTCGACCACCTCGTCTCCTTCCAGCCGGCAAACCAGGCAGAAGGCTTGGCGATTCTCCGCCAGATCCCACAGGGCGCCCGGGAGGGTGTCCGCCGGGACCAGAAGACATCGGGCAGAGCCGACCGAGGGAAGACCGGCGATAAGGGCGTGGACCTCGTTGACCTCGACTTCGATCAGGCGGCCCGAGCTCCACAGCCCGGCAGAGTCGGCCAGTTGACCGTCGAGGACGCCACCGGCCATCGATCCGATCCGGCCGCCCCCCGGTGTGAACACCACGGCGTCGGACCAGTCGGCGATCGGCAGCCCGTTGGCGTCAACCAGCCAGGCGACATCGGCGCGCGTGCCCGAACGGAGACACGCGGCCACGGCCAGGGTGATCCCATACACGAGTCGATTCTATGGCCGACTCCTTGAGGGAGACGATCTCCAGCCAGCCCGAGATCGACCCGGCCCAACCCGGAGCCGATACCTAGTCTGTCCAGGTGATTCCGACCACTGTCGAAGAGCTCGGCCAGACCCTCGACGGGCTCGACTACTTCGCCGACGAGAGCCTGCTGGTGGCCATCCATCTCGCCGTCCATCTCGGACGACCCCTTTTCCTGGAAGGGGAGGCCGGTGTCGGCAAGACCGAGGTGGCCAAGGTGCTGGCCACGATGTCCGGAGCAAACCTGATCCGGCTCCAGTGCTATGAGGGCCTCGATGTCGGCCAGGCGCTCTACGAATGGGACTACGCCCGCCAAATGATGGCGATCCGCCTCCTTGAGGCTCGAGGTGAGGGAGCAACCGCGACCCCGCACGACATCATGAGCCGGGAGTACCTCATTGCCCGGCCGTTGCTCCAGGCGATCGAAGCCAGCACCGACGGGCACCGTCCCGTCCTGCTCATCGACGAGTTAGACCGAGCGGACGAGGAGTTCGAGGCGTTCCTCCTAGAACTGTTGTCCGACTTTCAGATCACGATCCCCGAAATCGGCACGATCAAGGCGGACAGCCGCCCGATCGTGGTTCTCACCTCCAACCGCACCCGTGAGATCCACGACGCCCTCAAACGACGCTGTGTCTACCACTGGATCGACTACCCGAGCCCGGCCCGCGAATCCGAGATCATCACCCGCAAGGTTCCCGAGATCGAGGTCCAGCTCGCCGGCGCGCTCAGCGAGGCGATGAGACGTCTGCGGGAGATGGAGCTGTTCAAGCCGCCCGGGGTGGCAGAGACTCTCGACTGGGCCGAGTCGTTGCGGCTGCTCGAGGCAGGTGAGCTCTCGCCGGCGATCATCGAGAGCACTCTTGGTGTCGTCCTCAAGTACAAGGACGACATCGACATGGTGCGCTCAGCCGGAGTAGGCAGCTTGGTGGGATGAGCAACGCCGGTCTCGTCGACCAGCTGAGCGTTTTCTCGGGCGCCCTTCGCAGCCGCGGGCTGACCGTCACCGCCGATCAAACAGCCGACATGGCCCGCGCCCTTTCCATCGTCGACCTCACCCGGCGCTCTCAGGCCCAGGCTTCGCTCCGGGCGCTCTCCGTAACCGATCGCAGCCAGATCCCGCTCTTCGACGAGGAGTTCGAGAGGTTCTTCGACCGGATCCGGCCACCCTTGCTCGGCGAGCCCGATCCCGGGATACCGTCCTCTTCGGGTGCCGGACACACACTCCAGGGGTCGCCAGGCTCATCTGAGGGCGCAGTGAGCCGGCACACCGGCGCCTCGTCTGTGGAGAGGGTCGCCGCTCGTGACTTCGCCGATCTGGACGACGACGACCTCCAGGAGGCGAGACGGCTGGTGATGACGATGAAATGGCACCCGACCAGCTACGACACACGCCGCTGGTCCCCAACCGGCGACGGCAACCGGCCCGATCTTCGCCGGACACTGCACAACGCAGTCGGCCCGGCGGGAGACATGATGTTCCTCAGCTGGAAACGGCGACGAGAGAAGGAACGGCCCCTGATCATCATCACGGACATCTCCGGGTCGATGGAGAAGTATGCCGACATCTTCTTGGTGTTCGCTCACGCCGCCCAGCGTCGGCTCAGAGATGTCGAGATATTCACCTTCTCGACTCGTCTCAGTCGGATCACCGAGGACATGCGTCGCCGCGACACAAGGACAGCCCTGGCTCGGGTGGCGGAGAGAGTCACCGACTGGTCGGGCGGCACCCAGATCGGCGATGCCCTGGGCGCGTGGAACAGGGAATGGAGCCGGCGGCTCGCCAGGGGCGGGCCTGTGGTCCTGATCCTGTCCGACGGATGGGATTGTGGCGATCCCGAGATGCTCTCGGCCGAGATGGCCAGGCTCGCCCGTTCGGTGCATCAGGTGATATGGCTCAACCCTCTGGCGGCGCGAGCTTCCTACCAGCCGCTCACCCGTGGCATGCAAGCAGTACTCCCCTACGTCGACCAGCTGCTGCCGGCGGCTAGCGTCAACGACTTCAAGGGAGTCGTGCGGGTGCTCGACTCGGTCGCCCGGGGAAGAGGATGAGACACCAGATCGAAGTTCGCAATCGTTGGGCCGAAGAGGGAAAGAAGGTCGCCGTGGCCACGGTGATCCGGGTTCATGGCAGCGCCCCCAGACCCGAAGGGTCCAAGTTCCTGGTCTCCGACGCCGGCGATATGGAAGGCTCGGTGAGCGGCGGATGCGTCGAGAACGACGTGTTCCTCCACGCTCAGGAAGTCATCGAGACCGGACAACCCAAGACGGTCACATATGGGATCGCCGACGAGGACGCCTTCGAAGTGGGTATGGCCTGCGGCGGGACAATCGACGTGTTCATCGAGCCATGGTGAGCCCGCTCGAAGCGATTCAAGGAATCCTCGACCGGGAGGAATACGGTTCGGTGATCACCGGTGTCGATGGGCCGGCGACCGGCTCGAAGACCGTGATCGACTCAACGGGCGCGGTGGTCAGCGGGTCTCTCCCGGCCGAGATCGCCGACGACGTGATCGCAGATGCTCTGGTGCTCATGGATCACGAGCAACACCGGGCGATGGAGTATCCACCTCACACTCTGTTCATCGAGTCCCTGGCGCCCCCGCAGGAGATGGTGATTTTCGGCGCGGTGCACATCGGCCAGTCGCTGGCCGGCTTCGCCTCACAGATGGGCTATCGAGTGACGGTCGTCGACTCTCGGGCCGCATTCGCAACCCCGGAGCGCTTCCCGTCGGCCCGGGTCCTGGTTGGCTGGCCGGGCGACGTCCTCGACCAGATTCGGCTCGATCGAAGGACCTGGGTCATCATCCTGTCCCATGACAAACGTCACGAGGACCCGGTGCTGGAAGCGGCCCTGAAGAGCCCCGTCCGCTACATCGGAGCCATGGGAAGCCGCCGTACCCAGGACCTGAGGGTCGAGAGGCTCACGGACAGGGGCTTCTCGCCCGAAGACATCGCAAGGGTGCACGGCCCGGTCGGGCTCGACATCGGAGCCGAGAGCCCCCAGGAGGTCGCCGTTTCCATCCTGGCCGAGATGACGCTGGTCCGCTACGGTCATGGCACCGGTTTCTCGCTCCACGGCACCGAAGGAAGAGTCCACAAGCAGCGACCCGACGACGCTTGAGGCGGCTGCGACCCGAATACCCTGTCCCGGTGAAACCAACCTCCGACGAGGCACTTCGGGCAGACATACGCCGTCTCGGCAACCAGCTCGGCGACGCTCTGGTTCGTCAACATGGTCCCGAGTTGCTCGACTTGGTGGAGCAGGTGCGGGCTCTGGGGAAGTCCTCCCGGCGAGGGGGAAGCGGCGAAGCCGCAGCCGCGCTCGACCATCTACTCGCCGAGCTGAGCATCTCCGATGTGATCCCGCTGGTGAGGGCATTCACCGCTTACTTCTATCTCGCCAACGTAGCCGAGCAGGTTCATCGCATCGACCAGCTGGCAGTCGACGAGCTGGGTCTGGCCGCCACGGTCGACCGCGTGCTCGAAGCTGGGGTGGAGCCCCAGCTTCTGGCCGGGATCCTGCAACGACTCGAGGTCCGGCCCGTGCTCACTGCCCACCCCACCGAGGCCGCGCGACGCTCCATACTCAGTAAGACCGTGGTTCTTGCGGAGCTCATCGACCGACGTCTTCAGGCGACCGACAAGGAGCTCGGCACAATCGACCGGCGGACTGCGGAGATGATCGACCAGATCTGGCAGACCGACGAGTTGAGGCTTCAGAAGCCGAATCCCGTCGAAGAAGCGCGTTCTGCCCTGTACTACCTGGTGCAGATAGCAGCCAAGGTGCTGCCTGACCTGGCCGAGAGCGTCACGGTCGAACTGGCCCGTCTCGGGGTCGTGGCCACGGAGAGCCCGATCCGGTTCGGCACCTGGGTGGGTGGCGACCGAGACGGTAACCCGGGAGTGACCCCGGAGACAACGCTCGAGACGTTGCTGCTGCAGCACGACCGCGGGCTCCGCCATCTCATCGGTCTGGTTGCCGAGCTCTCCGAAGAGCTCTCGGTGTCCGAGTTGCTCGCCCCGATCAGTGAGGAGCTGAAGGATTCCCTGGATCGAGACAGAGAGACGTTGCCCGAGGTCTGGCAGCGGGAGCGCCGCCGTACCGCCTCCGAGCCCTACCGACTGAAGTGCTCCTACATCCACGCCCGCCTGATCAACACCAACCTGCGACTTCAACAGGGGTTGGCCCACGTCACCGGGCTCGACTACACCCACCCGAGCGAGCTTCTGGCCGAACTCGACATGATGGCCAACTCACTCCTTGGCTCGAGAGGCGAGCTGATCGCTCTTGGCGCCGTGGCACGGGTTCAGCGGGCGGTGAAGACGTTTGGTTTTCAGATGGCAACGCTCGACGTTCGGGAGCACTCGTCGAAGCACAAGACAACGATCAGCGAGCTGTTCTCTCTGGTCGAGGTCGACTACAAGGCTATGGGCGCCAATCAACGGGTCGTGGTCCTGTCCTCGGAGCTCGACGGGACACGGCCACTGAGCGGGCTGACTACCGAGCTCACTGAAGAGTCCGATAGGACCCTGCGCACCTTTCACGCCATCCGGGAGGCCAAGGAGCGTTATGGCGACCAGGTGATCGAGAGCTACATCGTCTCCATGACCGAGACCGCCGCCGACATTCTCGAGGCAGCGGTCCTGGCTCGCGAGGCGGGTTTGCTCGACCTGCGTCGGGGCATAGCCAATATCGGCCTTGTGCCCCTCGTCGAGACCATCGACGATCTGCGCAACGCGGGGGCGCTGCTCGATGACCTGTTCTTCAACACGCAATACCGCGCCATCCTCGGGCTGCGTGGCGACAGCCAAGAAGTGATGCTCGGATACTCGGACTCCAACAAGGAAGGCGGGATCACCACCAGCCAATGGGAGATCTACAAGGCACAAAGGGCGATGCGGAATGTCGCCGAGCGTCATGGGATCCATCTCCGCCTATTCCACGGCCGTGGCGGGACGATCGGACGTGGCGGCGGCCCTACCCACGCTGCCATCCTGGCCCAGCCCTACGGGACTGTTGACGGCGACCTGAAGGTGACCGAGCAGGGCGAGGTGATCTCGGAGAAGTACGGTCATCCCGGCATCGCGGCCCGCAACCTGGAGCTGGCTCTGGCCTCAGTGCTCGAGTCCTCGCTACTTCACCGCCAGTCGCGCAAGCCAAAGGAAACGCTCGATCGCTGGACCGAGGCGATGGATTGTGTCTCCGACGAGGCCCACAGCTCCTACCGCGACTTCGTGGGACATACCAGCCTCGTTCCTTACTTCCTGGCTTCGACCCCGGTCGAGGAGCTGGGCAGGCTCAACCTCGGCAGCCGTCCCTCACGACGGCCCGGCGGTGTTGGGGGTGTGGAGGACCTGCGCGCCATCCCCTGGGTCTTTGGCTGGACTCAAACCCGCCAGATAGTTCCCGGCTGGTTTGGCGTGGGCACCGGCATCCGCGCCGCCCGCAAGGCCGGGTACGGAGAGACCCTGTCCGAGATGGCCGGGGAGTGGGGCTTCTTTCAGACTTTCCTCTCCAACGTCGAGATGACACTCGCCAAGACCGACCTCGACATCGCAGGACGCTATGTCACCAGCTTGGTGCCGGAGGGCCACCGTGGGCTGCTCGATCTGATCCGTGCCGAGTATGAGCTGAGCACGGAGGAGATACTCACTCTGCGCCAAGCATCAGGTCTCCTCGAGGACCTGCCCCTATTGAAGCGAACCCTGGGAGTGCGCGACATATATCTCGATCCGATCAACTATTTGCAGGTCTCGCTGCTGGCTCGAAGCCGGGCTGGCGAGTCGGGCGATGAGCTGAATCGCGCCCTGTTGTTGACGGTCAACGGAATCGCGGCCGGGATGCGAAACACGGGATAGTGGCATCGTCTTAACCTCTGCCCATGCCGCTCACCATCCTCGACCACCCCCTTGCCGCCGATCTGCTCGCCATCCTGCGTGACAAGACGACCGAACCACCCCAGTTTCGCCAGATCGCCGAGCGTCTTGGCTATCTCCTCGTCGCTGAGGCCCTCTCTGACATGTCGACCGTCGACGTCGAGATAGAGACGCCGTTAGAGACGACCAGCGGAAAGCAGTTGCGCCGCCCCGTGGTGGCGGTTGCTGTCTTGCGAGCCGGTCTCGGGCTCCTGCAATCGGTCCTGACCCTGGTTCCCGACGCCGCCATCGGCTTCGCCGGTGTGCAGCGCAATGAGGAGACCGCCGAGCCGATCGAGTATTACAACAAGTTCCCCCAACTCTCATCGGCGCGGGTGCTCATCCTGGAGCCGATGCTCGCCACGGGTGGTTCGCTGTCGTGGGCTATCGACAAGGTCAAGGAGAACGGGGCCAAGGACATCACCGCCATCTGTGTGGTCACTGCTCCGGAAGGGCTGGCTCGCACCGAACGCGACCACCCCGACGTGCGAATCGTGGCGGCGGCGTTGGATCGTGAGTTGAACTCGAGCTTTTACATCGCACCCGGTCTTGGAGACATGGGAGACCGGCTCTTCGGCACTTTGTGACCGCGTTCGAGGACGCCGTAGTCGAGGTCCTGACCGGGCTGGAGCCTGGTGAAGTCGTCACCTACGGCGAAGTGGCAGCCCAAGCGGGTTTCCCTGGTGCCGCCCGAGCGGTGGGAACCATCCTCAGGACTTGTGACCTCGACCTTCCCTGGTGGCGAGTGGTCGGGCACGGAGGGGTCATCAGGACCCCCCACCCTGCCAAACAGGCCGACCTATTGATGGGCGAAGGCGTTCTCGTGGTCGGGGGAAAGGTGCTCGGCGTCAGGAACCGCTGACTCACAACGGTCGTCCAAGAAGCATGAGCCGAACAACACGACGGTCGACCATGGCCCTGATCGGCGGCCTGGCCGTCGTCCTCGCCGCCTGCGGCGGGACCACCCCACAGGCGATAACTGTGAACAACGCGGAGGCATCACGAATGGGAATCTCGGTAACCGGGATGGGAGAGGTGACCGGCGCTCCGGACACGGTACAAGTCGACCTGGGCGTTTCGATACTCGGCGCCACGGTGGACGAGGCCACGACCGGCGCCGCCCAGCGGGCCGATGCCCTGATCGCGGCGCTGACCTCCAACGGGGTCGCCTCTGAGGACATCACCACGACCGAGTACTCGATCTATCCGGAATACGACTACTCCGGCAACGAGCATCGCCTGCTCGGGTACCGGGTCAACAACACGGTGCGGGCCAAGATCCGCGACGTGCAGACGACTGGAGCCGTCCTCGACTCAGCCACCAGTGCCGGCGGCGACGAGACGCGAATCAGCGGGCTCCGATTCAGCATCGAGGACAACGCCGAACTGGTCACTGCCGCCCGGCAGGCCGCCTGGGACGACGCTTTCGCCAAGGCAACCGAGCTCGCCGACCTCTCTGGCCAGACACTGGGACCGGCGACTTCGATAAGCGAGACGGTGAGCAACCCACCGGTGCCGATCCCCTACGCGACAGACGATGCCGCCGGCGCCGAGCGGGCCCTGACCCCGATCGAGCCGGGATCTTCGGCGGTGACGATCACTCTCGAGGTCGAATTCTCTTTCGAGAGCTGACACCGGGGTGAAGGGCGCGACCGACCGAAAGGAATGTCGGGCGCCCATCTATCGTTTGACTCACAAGCTCTCATGAACAATCACCTGCTTCGTACTTACGACTCGATGCTCGGAATGCTGTCCGGTGTGGACAATCCGACTCCGCTGGTGCGTCTCAACGCGATCACCGGCTTCGAGCACACCGAGGTATTCGTCAAGCTCGAGTGGTACAACCCATTCGGCTCGGTCAAAGACCGGGTGGCATCGAACATGATCCTCCGGGCTGAAGAAGACGGGGATCTCCTGGACCACGACCTGGTGGAGCCCACATCCGGCAACACCGGTCTCGGTCTGGCAATGGTTGGCAATGCGCTCGGCTATGACTTGACCACCCCATTGTCCCGCGCCATACCGATCGAGAAACGGACCATGCTCCGTTTCTTCGGAGCCGAGGTCGAGGAGCTGGACGACGACCTGTGCCCTGCTCCGTGGGCGCCGGAAGGTGCCATCGCCCGCGCTATGGAGATCGCCGAGAAGCCCGATTTCCACATGCTCAACCAGTACAAGAACCCGTCGAACCCCGACGCCCACTACCGCACCACCGGGCCCGAGATTTGGCGTCAGACCGAGGGCACGATCACCCACTTCGTGTCCGGGATGGGCACCTGTGGCACCATCACCGGAACCGGCCGCTTCCTCAAGGAGCAAGACCGGCGTATCCAGGTCATCGGTGTCCACCCGGCAGAAGGGCACGACATACCCGGCGTGCGCAGCATCCGACAGCTCGAGCAGACAGAGTTCTTCCTGCCCGACGAATACGACGGGATGGTCGAGATCGACAACCGAGCCGCCTACCAGATGACTGTTCGCTTGAACCGCGAGGAAAGCATCCCCGCCGGGCCCAGCTCGGGGCTAGCCCTTGCCGGCGCCCTGGCCAGCCTCCCCGACGAACCAGGCCACAGGGTGGTCGTCATTTTCCCCGACAGCATCTTCAAGTACGCGTCGTCGGTCGCCAAGCATGTGGCAGAGCTCGGCACCACCGCCGCTCCGAAGACGAGAAGCCGCCGCGAGGAGTTGTTCGATGCCATCATCGAGCACACCCGTCACAACCCTCATCTGACAGTCGACATCGAAACGACCCATGATCAGTGGAAACGAGAGCGGCCCTTCGTGCTCGATGTCCGCCAACCCGAAGAGTTCGACAAGGGGCACATCCCTGGGGCGATGAACATCCCGCTCCTCGACCTGCCGGACAACGCCGACCTCCTGCCCGCTGATCTCGAAACCCCGGTGCTGGCGGTATGCCAGCGGGGCAACATCTCACTCCCCGCCGTGCTCTATCTCAGCTCGCTCGGCTTTCGCAACGCCCGAAGCGTCACCGGAGGGAACAACGCATGGGTGGAGCGCGGCTTCGAGGTCGATTCGTCGTAACGTCTTTGGCTTTCGCGTCCACGCCAATCAAACTGCTGCAATGCGGCACTTCCTGAACACATTCGATTGGTCCGAACCGGAGCTCCAATCCATGGTGGACGAAGCGCGCCGCTTGAAGGAGTCCCCATTCGGCGACACCCTCGCCGGCAAGACGATCGCCCTGCTCTTCCTCAACAACTCGCTGCGTACCCGGACCTCGTTCGACGTCGGGGCTCGCCAACTGGGCGGGCATGCCGTTGTCCTCTCACCGTCGGGCGGGATGTGGCCGCTCGAGTTCGAAGAGGGGGCGGTGATGCTGGGCGATGCGGAGGAGCACGTGAGAGAAGCCGCCAAAGTGCTATCGCGTTACTGCGACCTGATCGGGATTCGGGCCTTCCCCAGGTTCGAGAACTGGGAGGAGGACCGAAAGGACAAGATCCTGCAAGCCTTCGCAGCTCATTCCGAGGTACCGGTGATCAACATGGAAACGATCACCCACCCCTGTCAGGAGCTGGCCCACATCATGGCGCTTCAGGAGAGACTGGGCTCCCTCGAGGGTAGGAAGTACCTCCTCACCTGGAGCTATCACCCCAAGCCACTCAATACCGCAGTAGCCAACTCGGCGCTCGTCGCCGCGGCCAAATTCGGCATGGACGTGACCCTGCTCTGCCCCACCGAGGACTTCAACCTCGACGATCGCTACGTCGACATCGCTACGACGGACGCCGAGGCCCGCGGGCGAAGCGTCACGATCACTCATGACATCGAAGCCGCCTACGACGGAGCAGATGTGGTGTACGCCAAGAGCTGGGGCGCCATCCCCTTCTTCGGTCGCTGGGACGACGAGAAGCCGCTGCGCGACAAGTACCAGCACTTCATCGTCGACAAGGAGAAGATGTCGATGAGCAACAGCGCACTGGTATCGCACTGCCTCCCCATGCGTCGCAACGTGATCATGACCGACGAGGTCTTCGACGGCCCCGATTGCATCGCCTACGACGAGGCGGAGAACCGGCTCCACGTGCAGAAGGCGATCATGACCAGACTGGTGGGGCAATGAATCAGGCACAGCCGCCCAGCCCGAACCGGGACGTGCGCCAGACAATCGTCCACCTCCTCTCGAACATGAGTGACGGGAAGGAGATCCGCTCTTACCTCCAACGGTTCTCCCAGGTAGACAGATCCCGGTTCGCCGTGATCAAGATCGGGGGCTCGGTGCTCGCCGAGCAACTCGAGGAGACCGCAGCCGCCCTGGCCTTCCTCCACACGGTGGGTCTGACGCCGATCGTCATCCACGGGGGCGGATCCCAATTGGATCAGGCCTTGAGCCGTCGCAACATCGAGACGAAGAAGCTCGATGGTCTGCGGGTGACCGACGCCGAGGTGCTCGACGCGGCCCGGGGCACATTCATCGAGCAGAACATCCTCCTCGTCGAGGCGATCCGAGCGCAAGGTGTCTCCGCCCACGGCCTCACCGCAGGGGCCTTCGAGGCCGACTACGTCGACCGGGACAAGTACGGCCTGGTTGGTGAGCCGACTGAGGTTCATATCGCCCTGATCCGGTCCATCGTCGACTCGGGGGCGATCCCGATCCTGACCTGTCTCGGAGTGGCCGCCGGGGGGCAGATAGTCAACATGAACGCCGACTCGGCCACCCGTGCCCTGGTTCACGCGGTGCAGCCGATGAAGATCATCTTCCTCGCCGATGTCGGCGGCCTCCTCGACGAGGACCACCGGGTCATCGAGTCGATCAACCTGGCCTCGGACTACGAGCACCTGATGGCCCAGGAGTGGGTCCATTCCGGCATGCGGCTCAAACTGGCCGAGATCAAGCGTCTCCTAGACGACACACCCCTCTCCACCTCGGTGTCCATCACCACGCCTTCGGGTCTGGTCAAGGAGCTGTTCACCCACGGTGGCTCGGGCACCCTGGTGCGCAAGGGGGAGCTGATCGGCATCGAGAAGGACAAGGCCGCCATCGACGAAGGTCAGGTGGTCAAGCTGGTGGAGGAGGCATTCGCAAAGACCCTGCACGATGGTTGGTGGCAATCCCTCGACCTCGACACCGCCTACCTGTCCGAAAGCATGCGTGCCGGCGCTCTCGTCGCCCGGGTCGGCGACTTCGCCTACCTGGACAAATTCGCCATCCTCGAGGATGCCCGGGGGGAAGGCCTGGCCCGCACGGTGTGGGCCTGTCTCATCGCCGACCATCCTGTCCTCTACTGGCGCTCCCGCACCGACAACGGGTTCAACGCCTTCTACGTCGAAGAGGCCGACGGGTCGGTGAGGCGAGGCCCGTGGACCATCTTCTGGAAGGGCGAGACCGAGCTCGGCCGCGTCGCCACGGTGGCAGAGGTGATCGCCGCCCTGCCCGCATCCTTCGTCGGGGACGACGATGGGTGATCGGCACCGGGTTGGGGTGGTGGGCGCCCGGGGCCACACCGGCGCCGAGCTGGTGCGTCTGATCCGGGATCATGCCTCGCTCGATCTGGCCTTTGCCGGCTCTCGAGAACTGGACGGCCAGCCGGTCCCCGGTCAGGGCGACGTCCTATTCGAGTCGATCGGGCCCGACGACCTGGCCACCAGCGACGTCGCAGCCGTGTTCCTCGCCCTGCCCGACGGCGCCGGCGCCTCCTACTCGGCCGCCGTGGGCCGAGACACCGTCATCGTCGACATCTCGGCCGATCACCGCTTCGACGACACCTGGCAATACGGTCTGCCTGAGCTGTTCCGCGAGAAGCTCAGGGGTGCAACCCGCATCGCCAACCCGGGGTGCTACGCCACCGCCACCCAGATCGCGCTCGCCCCTCTGGTCGATGCTGTCTCCGGCGTCCCCGCCGTCTTTGGCGTCTCCGGTTACTCGGGGGCAGGTTCCGCCCCCGGCCCCCGAAACTACCAGGCGCGGCTCTCCGACAATCTGATGCCCTACAAGCTGGTGGGGCACAACCACGAGCGGGAGGCAACCCGTCATCTCGGGCTGCCGATCCGCTTCATGCCCCATGTCCATCCCGCCTTCCGCGGGCTCCTGGTCACGGCCCACATCCCTCTGGGTCGGGCGATGAGCCAGAACGAGATCAGGGCCAGGTTCGAGGCGCACTACGGCGACGAGCCCTTGATCGAGATCCGTGACGAGATACCCGAGCTCAAGGATGGCGCCGGGCACCCAGGTGTGATCCTGGGTGGCTTCGAGACCAGCGAGGACGGGCTCAACGCGGTGGTGATCGCGGCCGAGGACAACCTGCTCAAGGGCGCCGCGGTGCAGGCGGTCCAAAACCTGAACCTCGCCCTGGCGCTGCCGGAGTTCGAGGGGCTCGTCGGGTGAAGGCGTACCCGGCACGTTGACTTTGCCCGATCCGGCGCATATCTTTCCCGCCGTGTCTCGTATGACGATGTGTGCGTGTCTCTGTGAGAGCTCTCGGGCGGGCAGCCCGGGCGCCGAGGCCACACGCCGTCTGCGCTCCTGAACGACGCCACCGCCCGAGAGCGAACCCCCCTCTCTCCGGCGTCTTCCACCCGCTTGATCCCAAAAGGAGCGATGAAACACATGTCTTATGCAAATCCCGATTCTCTCGTCACCACCGACTGGCTCAATGCGAACCTGAGCAACCCGAACGTCCGGGTGGTCGAGGTCGACGAAGACGCCACCGTCTACGACAAGGAGCACATTCCGGGAGCCATTGCCTGGAGCTGGTCCGATGACCTCCATCACCCGCTGCGACGCGATTACCTCGACCAGGAAGGGTTCAGCAACTTGCTCTCGGACGCCGGCGTCGGGCCCGAGACTACGGTCGTGCTCTACGGCGGAAACAACAACTGGTTCGCCGCCTACGCCTACTGGCTGCTCAAGTATCGAGGCTTCGACAATGTCAAGCTGCTCGACGGTGGCCGGAAGAAGTGGAATGTCGACTCACTACCGCTCGAATCGGAGAAGCCAGAGATCACACCGACCCGGTTCACCATCAGCGGCGCCGAGCGTCCTCAACTCCGCGCATTCCGAGACCACGTCCTCGAGACGCTTGGCTCGACAACCCTTGTCGATGTCCGGTCACCGGAGGAGTTCAGCGGCGAGAAGATCGCCCCGGATCATCTCCCCCAGGAGCAGCCTTATGTCGCCGGTCACATCCCTGGCGCCAAGAACATCCCTTGGGGCAAGGCAGCCAACGAGGACGGGACCTTCAAGTCCGCCGAGGAGCTGAGGGAGTTGTACCAAGGCGCCGGTGTGGACGGCGGTGAGATCATCGCCTATTGCCGTATCGGCGAGCGCTCGTCGCATTCCTGGTTCGTCCTGAGCGAGCTCCTCGGGCACGGCGACGTCAAGAACTATGACGGGTCGTGGACCGAGTATGGCTCGTTGGTGAACGTCCCGGTCGAGCGCGGCTGACCAGGGAGCGACGCCACTGAACAAGTGAGGGCCCCGGTCTATCGACCTCGGTTTGATCCGCGATGCGAAAGTGCACCTGCGATGCCGGACGGGCAGATAACGTCCCGCTATGGCATTCACCGCAATCGAGCTGATCGAGACCAAACGGGATGACGGGGCCCTATCCGCAGAGGCGATCGAATGGCTGATCCGGGCCTACACCGATGGCACTGTGACCGACTATCAGATGGCGGCCATGGCGATGGCCATCCTCCTCAACGGGATGACCGTCGACGAATTGGCCGCCTGGACCGAGGCGATGCTCCACTCCGGCGACGTCATGGACTTCTCCGACATCCCGGCGCCGAAGGTTGACAAGCACTCCACCGGCGGGGTCGGCGACAAGATCTCGATCCCCCTGGTTCCACTGGTGGCGGCCTGTGGCGTTGCGGTTCCGATGATCTCTGGGCGTGGTCTCGCCTACACCGGTGGGACACTGGACAAACTGGAGTCGATACCGGGCTTCACCACCCGTCTCGAACCGAACCGGTTCCGCTCCATCCTCATCGAGCACGGGATGGTCCTTGCCGGGGCGTCGGAGACCATGGTCCCCGCAGACCGCATGCTCTACGAGCTGCGAGACGCAACCGGGACCGTGCCCTCCATCCCTCTGATCGCCTCCTCGATCATGTCCAAGAAGCTGGCCGAGGGTCTCGATGGGCTCCTCCTCGACGTGAAAACCGGCTCCGGGGCATCCATCAAGGACCTCGAGGACTCGCGCGCCTTGGCCCGGACCATGGTTGGTATCGGAACCAGACACGGAGTAGAGACGGTTGCCCTGATCACATCCATGGATCAGCCCCTCGGACGCGAGGTAGGAAACGCCAACGAGGTCAGGGAGTCCTTGGAGGTGCTGCGCGGTGTAGGCCCCGAAGACGTCACCGAGCTCACGCTCGTCTTCGGCGAGGAGATGCTGGGGTTGGCTGGCATTGACGGTGGGCGCGACCGCCTGCGGGAAGCCATCGATTCCGGTGCCGCACTGCAGAAGCTGATCGACGTCACTATCGCCCACGGCGGAGATCCTGGCGTGATCGAGAACCCCGATCTGCTCCCGAGCTGCGCCAACGAGAGTGTGGTGGAGGCCGAGAGCGATGGCTACGTCACCCGTTGCGACGCCCTCACCATCGGCGTGGCGGCCACCCGGCTCGGCGCCGGACGCGAGCGGAAGGAGGACAGCATCGATCCCGGCGTTGGCATAACGCTCGAAGCCAAAGTCGGTGATCGGGTCACAGCCGGGATGCCCCTGGCCCGGGTCCGATACTCGGATCAAAACAGATGGGAAGCCCAGGGAGATCTGCTCGCGTCCGCCTGGTCGATCCAAGACGATGTCCCCCCGGCCCCGGAGCTCATCATCGAGCGGATCGCCGAGGCCGACGGAATTTGAGCGTTTACTCGATTCATCGGTGGCTAGTTAGCATCCCGGAACCCCGATCCACCGAGGAGTTGAACCGATGAAGGTCTTCGTCTGCGTCAAGCAGATTCCGGATCCGGCCACCCCCTATCGCCTCGAGGAGACCACCAATTGGCTGATCCGCCCCGAGGAGCAGATCCTCGACGACACCGACCGCTATGGTGTGGAGATGGGTCTCCAGCTCGCCCAGGCGAGCGAGGGCACCGTCACCCTGGTCAGCATGGGGCCGGCCGGCAACGGTCAAGGGATCAGGCAAGCGCTGGCAATGGGGGCCGACAAGGCGATCCTCATCGAAGACGCCACTCTCAGAGGCTCCGACGCCCTGACCACGGCACGGGCAATGGCCGCGGCCATCGAGCGCGAGGGTTTCGACCTTGTCATCGCCGGGACCGAATCGACCGACGGCTACTCCGGGGTCATGCCCCAGATGATCGCCGAGATCCTCGCTGTGCCGGCCCTCACCTACGCCACCAGCGTCGAAGCGGGCGACGATTCGGTCACCATCCACCGCCAGACCGTCGCCGGCTATGACGTCGTGACCGGCGCCCTGCCGGCGTTGATCACAGTCACCGCCGGAGTCGTAGAGCCGCGCTACCCGACCTTCAAGGGAATCATGGACGCCAAGAAGAAGCCGATCGAGAACACCAGCGCCGGTGACCTCGATCTGGAGCGTGCGCCGGACCAGACAGTCGTATCGATCGCTGATGCCCCGGAACGCGCCGGCGGGAACAAGATCGAAGACGAAGGCGAGGCCCACTTAGACATCGTGTCCCTCCTGGCAGAGCGGAAGGTGATCTGAATGGCCACCGTCTGGGCGTTCGTCGAGCAGGATGGGCAAGGCCCTACGACACTCGGGCTCGAGTTGCTGGCCAAGGCCCGTGAGCTCGGGGAGACCACCGCGCTGCTTCTCGGAGCAGGTTCCGACTCGGTATTCGCCGCCCTCGGGGAGCATGGCGCGACCAGGGTTCTCCACCTCGACCCGGGAGCCGACCTTCCCTCGGCCCCTTTGGCGGCAGCCCTCGCCGAGCGTGCCCGATCCGATTCCCCCGATCTGATTCTGCTGGGACAGGCATACAACGACCGTGACATTGCCGGGCGTCTGGCCGCCCGACTCGGAGTGGGTGTTCTCTCCAATGCAAACGACGTCCGCCTCACCGAGACGGCCGTCGAGGCCGACCATGAGATATTCGGCGGGGCCCAGATTGCGACGGCAACTCTGTCCCAGAAGCCGTTCATCGTCCTCGTCCGACCGAAGTCGTTCGTGGCTCAGGCCGTAGGCGGGGAGAGTCCCTCCGTCGAGAAAGTCGAGCTTCCTGATGTTGGTGCTGCCGGCGCCCACATCGTCGAGTCGCATGTCGAGGAACGCGAGGGCCCGCAGCTTGCCGAGGCATCGATCGTGGTCTCAGGCGGGCGCGGGCTCGGGTCGCCCGAGGCGTACCAGCTCGTCGAGCAGTTGGGTCGAGAGTTGAGGGCCGCAACCGGGGCGACCCGTGCCATCGTCGACGCCGGATGGGTCCCCTATGCCAAACAAGTCGGGCAGACAGGCAAGACCGTGAAACCCGATGTGTACATCGCGTGTGGAATCTCGGGAGCCATGCAGCATCTGGTCGGCATGAAGGACTCCAAGACAATCATCGCCATCAACAAGGACCCCGACGCCCCGATCTTCTCTGTGGCCGATCTGGGCGTGGTGGGCGACGTGCACAAGGTGCTGCCCAAGCTGATCGAGGCACTGCAACAGCGCTGAGCCTCGAGTGTCCATCGAACCGTCTGCCGGTCACATCCGTAATACTGATGTGATGCGTCCCTGGCAGAGGGGTCTGACGCTCGGTCTGCTGATCACGGCTTGCACGTCGTCGGTGACCGCTCCCGGCGCCGAGCCTTTCGCTCCGACTCCGACGATCGAGCCCGGCGAATCTGGAGCGTCTGCGCCTCTGCCTCCCGACCAGGCTCCCGTCACGCTGACTGGGGCGTTGCCCGATGGGACCCAGTTCGATCTCGATCTGGGGCCAAACGACCCGGGGCCGGTCGAAGCCGTGTTCGCCACTCTCGTGGTGGAGACCGACGAGCGCTCATCGGTCCTCTGGGGCGTCGCCCAACGACACGAGGAGATCGACGACGCCCCGGACACAGGGTGGCCGGAGGACGACGTCTACTACCTGTCCGCCGGTGAATGGTTGTTCCGATTCAGCATCGACGACGATCTGGTGTCCCAGCTCGGCGACTCCTACCAGACCGTCGTCGAGCAGGGGATCTGGGGGCGGAGCGCCCTTGGGTACCCCGTCCTCTTCGTCACCGCCCCGTTTCGCTGGGCTGAGGAAGAGGAGACTTCTCGTCACACCCAGGTGTTGTGGCACGACTTCGTGGTGCGGCGCGGGTGCGGGTCGCTCGCCCTCGAGTGCAGCGAGAGCCGACTCGCTCAGTTCGTCCCTATCCCCAGGGTGGAAAGACCACTGCGCCAACTCCCTGCCGACAGTCGATTGATCGAGGCTCAGGCACCACTGCCGGAGTGGTTCCGTCGTATCGGCAACAGCGACTCATTCCCCAGATAGCGCCGACATTTGTGGATCCGCCGCCAGCCCACCTATTGGATCATGGCCCGCCCACCCCGACATCGCTGATCACAGCAAACTCTGTCCGGGTCGTAGCATGTGACCGACCGCCAGGAGATACTCATGTCGAAACAACCCGTGATCGATCTGGTCGAGCTGGGCTTCCCGTGGGAAGGTCTCGATCCGTTCATCTTCACCGTTCACCATGTCGACGCCTATCCGGGAGGGAACGAGAGCCTTGGCCCGACCGACTCGCTCTCAGGTCGGCAACTCGGCGCGGACTTCTCCTATCTGAACGGGTGGAGCATGTACCACGGCGACGTGGTGCCTGGGTTCCCACAGCATCCGCACCGCGGATTCGAGACGGTGACCGTCGTCCGGCGGGGATATGTGGATCACTCCGACTCTCTGGGAGCGACAGCCCGTTACGGCGAAGGCGATGTGCAGTGGCTGACGACCGGCACCGGCATCATGCATGCCGAGATGTTCCCCTTGATCAATCCCGAAGGGCCGAATCCGTTGGAACTGTTCCAGATTTGGCTGAACCTGCCTCCGGAATCGAAGCTGGTTCCTGCGTACTTCGGGATGTTGTGGGGTGAGGACATACCCACCATCTTTCCTGCACCGGGGGTTGGGGTCGACGTGATAGCCGGCGCTATCGATGACAACCGCCCGCCGTCCCCGCCTCCCGATTCGTGGGCTTCCCGATCCGATTCCCATCTCGCCATATGGCTGATCAGACTTGCACCGGATGCGATGTGGCAACTCCCTCTGGCACCATCCGCGGTCAACCGGATGCTTCACTGCTTCGAGGGAGATGACGTGCGCATCGGCCCGGCCAGGATCGGCGCAAAAGTCGGAGCCAGACTCGAGCCTGACACCGAGACGACGATCGAAAACCGTGGTGGTCCGGCGGAAATGCTCCTTCTCCAAGGGCGGCCGATTGGAGCACCCGTGTTCCAACTGGGACCATTTGTGATGAACTCGGCCGAGGAGCTCCAGACAGCAGTCTCCGATTATCACCGCACCCAATTCGGGGGCTGGCCATGGTCACGTCGTGACCCGGTCCACGATCGCACCGAGGGTCGATTCGCGATTCACGCCGACGGCAAGGTCGAACACCGGGACTTGCTTCCCGCGGGCTGATGGCCGGCTACAGCGGAAAACCCCTAGCGCAGAAGCTCGGGATCAAGGACGGCATGACGGTCGGGATCCTCAACATCCCGAGCTACTTCACTTTCGACCTGGGGGATCTGCCTCCAGACGTGGTCGTGCACAAGACCGAGCGACCTTCGGACATCTTCATCGTCTTCGCCGACCGGGCCGACGAGGCCGAACGTGGCTTTCAACGCGCCATGACCCTGGTGCCTGGAGACGGTGCGATCTGGGCTTTCTGGCCAAAGAAGAGCTCCGGGGTCGAGACCGAT
>DASWKK010000228.1:0-10245 GCA_036396655.1 Acidimicrobiia bacterium | reverse complement strand
CGACTTCCGCCTCGCACCCCGCTGCTGGGAGCATGCGGGCTCACTCGAGATCTGAGACCTCGGATATCTCGACGATGTTCCCGTCGGAGTCCTTGAACCAAGCGGCCTTGTAGGGGCCCGAGGCGAATAGCCCTTGCTCGGTTTTCATTCCGGGAAGGTCATACTCCTCGAATACGACGCCGCGTTGGCGGAGATCGTCGATGACGGACTCGATGTCGACCACCTGGAAGCTCGCCGCCGTGTTCTGCGCCGTACCGGCGAACGAGCTCATCGCGATGACGAACCAGGTGCCGTCGGCACACTCATACCAGAGCCCACCCGGCTCTTCCTTTGCGGGCAGCATCCCCATCTTCTCCTCATACCAATCACGGGCACGTCCCAGATCGGACGAGGGCAGCACGGCGTAGACTGGGAATCGACTCAACATCTCCATCTCCGATCGGATCAGACGCCATCCATCAGGAGGTCGGCGTATTCGTTGCGAACCACCTTCTTGTCGAATTTGCCGGTTCCCGTCTTCGGGATCTCCTCGACGAACACGATCCGGTCGGGCAGCCACCACTTTGCCACCCGTTCCTCGAGGAAGGCGACAAGATCAGCCTCTGATATCTCGGCGTCCTCTCGTGGCACCACGAACGCCGCCGGGCGCTCCTGCCATTTGACGTGCTTCAGGCCGACCACGGTCGCCTCTGCAACATCAGGGTGAGCCATGAGGGCATTCTCCAAATCGATGGAGGAGATCCACTCCCCGCCCGACTTGATCACATCCTTGGCTCGATCGGTGATCTTGATGTACCCCTCGGGCGTGATCTTGGCCACGTCTCCGGTCCGGAGCCAGCCGTCATCGAACGAATCGCCCGAGCGCGGGTCTTTGAAGTACTCGGCGGCGATCCAAGGCCCTCGGATAAGGAGCTCGCCGAAGGCCTCACCATCACGCGGCAGCTCGTCTCCGACCTCGTCGACGATCTTGATCTCAAGCCCGGCCACCGGGATCCCCGCGGTTTCCAGGAAATCGAGCTGCCGTTGCAGGTCCCAATCCTCCATCTCGGGTTTGAGCAGGCTGGTCGAAGCCACCGGGTTGGTCTCGGTCATCCCCCAGCCTTGGATCACCCTTATCCCTCGCGCCGTCCAATACCATTCGATCATCGCTCTGGGGACCGCTGACCCGCCGCACAGAAACGCTCTGATCGAAGAGAGGTCCACATCCGGGTTCGCTTCGAGATACTGCTTGATCCCGAGCCAGACGGTGGGAACACCGGCGCTATAGGTCACCTTCTCGCTTTCGAGCAGCGGCACCAATCCCTGCGGGCTCAGATCCGGGCCCGGGTAGGTCAGCTTGGCGCCTTGGGTCACCGCCATGTACGGGTATCCCCAAGCCGCGGCATGAAACATCGGGACCACGGGCAAGACGTTGTCGGTGGGGAGCATCGAGTAGTTGGCCAGGTTGGAGATGGTGTGCAGATATGTCGATCGCTGGGTGTAGGCGACGCCCTTGGGGCTACCGGTCGTCCCCGACGAGTAGCAGAACATCATCGGGGATCGCTCATCGAGCCGGGGCCAGGCCCCGTGGGCCTCGGCATCGCCGATCAGATCCTCGTAGGCAATCGACCCGGGAATGGCGTCAGATGCCGCCTCACCCATGACCACGAAGGTCTCCACCGAGTCGAGCTCAGGCACTATCGGTGCCAACAAGGGCACCAGATCGGGGTCGACGAATATCGCTTTGTCGCCGGCGTGGTTGACGATGTAGGCGATCTGGTCCGCAAACAGCCTGATATTGATGGTGTGACATACCAGACCGGTGTTGGCGGTCGCCCAGTAGAGCTCGTGGTGGCGACGGTTGTTCCAGGCAAAGGTGCCCACCGGGTCACCCGGGCTCAAGCCGAGGTCGAAAAGAGCGGTGGCCAACCGGCGGACCCGGGTGTCGGTCTCACCGTAGGTGGTACGTACTATCGATCGGTCTGACTCGACCGAAACGATCTCCTGATCTGGATAGAGCCACACTGCCCGGTCATAGAGCGTGGAGAGATTCAGCGGGAAGTCGTCCTGCATGTGTGGCATCAGGTGCCACCGAGCAGCTTGCGCTTCTCCGTCTCGAACTCGAGGTCGGTGAGCTTTCCCTCATCGTGGAGCTGGGACAAGATGGCGAGTTGCGACGCCGCGCTGTCGGCTCCCGGGCGCCCGCCCGACTCCATCTCGATCTTCCGCAACTCGCGCACCTGGTAGATGAGCGACTGCACGGCTTCTGGCTGTGGGATGTCGCTGTAATGCGATTGGCCATGGGTGCCGGCCGACTCTATGAGAAGGTCACCCGTGCCAAAGACCCGTTCCCAGGCTCTCTGGTTGAAGGCGACATCGTTGATCACCTCGAGTGGGATCTCCTTGCCTTTCTTGGCGATGAGCCCGGTTCTATGTATGACACGCTCATTGGTGATGACGTGCAGGGTGGTCCACCAGCGAATGAATCCGGTGAGGATGAGCGCCATCCAGGCGACGATGAGACCGAGGATCAACCAGCCCTTCCAGCTGAAGTCCTGAATCGCGATCAGGACGATGAGAACAACGACCAGCAGGGTCAACGCACTCTCCCGGATGATCTGGGACCAGTGCGGTCTGAATTCGGTCTTGATCTCCTCGTCGGGACTGAGCAGCTTCTCGGGGTAGCGCATGGCGCCAGGCTAATGATCGGGACCGGTCTCTGACGTCGAGAGAGTGGATCGCTCTGAACCAAAGAGTGGCGGTGGTTCGGAGCACGAGGGCGCATAACGAGAAAGCCCCGAGGGAGCCTTGGCCAAAGCCTCAACCCTCTCGGGACTCTCGTCCATTCGGTGTCGGGCCGGGGACCCAACTCCGATTGGAGGTTGCCGGTGGCCGAAGCCGCCGACGGTTGCGATCCGAAGATCGCTGACGGCCCGAAGACCGTCTCTCCTCGTCTCCGAGAAGTTCTTGCGAGTCGTGAGACCCGCCGTCCGGACTACCGCTCGACGATCCCGAGGGATCCCCGTCCGATCTTCCGGCCGTCCTCGATGCCCTCAGTTTCCCGGTGGCTCCGAGTACCCCGCACACAAGCTGCGAAGTGGCTCTCGCCGCTACGCACCCTCCGCTCGGGTCCGCCGCCGGGTTTCCCCTGCGGCGTGCCGGAGAAAGTAGACCCGCCGCCCTCGAGGTAGCAACCTGAGGAGCTGTTTGTTTTTCGCGATCCCTGACCGAGTTTTCGCGACTCTGCTCCGGAGGCGGATTGGTAGCCTGGCCTCACACTTTCCCGAGAACGAGGGAGGATGGTTCACATGCCCAACACGACCGAGCAGTTCGCCGACCGGATCTTCGCCTCCGCACTTGGCGCCATCGAGACCTATTCCATCCACATCGGCGATCGACTCGGCTTCTACCGTGCTCTGGACGCCGAGGGTATGACAAGCCAGGCCCTCGCCGACTCCACCGGTGTCGAAGAACGCTATGTGCGCGAATGGCTCGAACAGCAGGCGACGTCGGGATTTCTCGACGTGGACCTGACCGGCGGCGATCCCGTGTTCATCTTGCCCGATGCACATCGCCCGGTGGTCGCAGACGAGACAAGTGGGTACCACCTCGCCCCCCTGGCTCGCATGCTCACCACAGCCGGGGAGAAGATGGGGATGCTCCTCGACGCCTACCGCAGCGGCGGAGGGGTCTCCTGGGACACATTCGGCCAGGAGATGCGTGAGAGCCAGGCCGATATGAACCGCCCCTTCTTCGAGAACGACCTGCCCGCGGTCTTCGCGGGGATGGGACAGGTGCACGACCTGCTCTCGAGACCTCAAGCCAAGGTCGCCGACGTTGGATGTGGTGCGGGGTGGTCGGCGTTGGCGCTTGCTCGGGCATATCCAAATGCCACAGTTGACGGGTTCGACATCGATGCACCGTCGATCGAGATGGCAACGCAGAACGCGATGGCTGCCGGGATGGCTGACCGTGTCACTTTCAGTGCCGACGACATCGTGACCAGACAGGGCGACCAGTACGACGTGGTGGTCGCTTTCGAGTGCATCCACGACATGCCCCAGCCGGTTCCCGTCCTGACCGCCATGCATGAGATGGTCGGTGCTGACGGATTGGTGGTGATAATGGACGAAGCCGTAGCCGACAGCTTCAGCGGCGCAGGCGACGACGTGGAACGGCTGATGTACGGCTTCAGCATTCTGATCTGTCTGCCCGACGGGCTGTCCTCACAACCGTCCGCCGGCACCGGAACGGTGATGCGACCTTCGACACTCCGCTCCTACACCGAGCAGGCAGGGTTCACCGACTTCTCCGCGATCGCCGAGGCCGGTCTGTTTCGCTTCTACCAGCTGACGCCGTAGGGCAAACGCGGCGGGGAGTGCCGCGATGGTGGCGGTCTCCGGACGCGAGAAACCCCGAGAAAGCCTTGGCCGAGGCCGCAGCCATCTCGGGGCTCTCAATGCCACTGAACCGGGAAAGCGGGCCCCCAGTCAGGCTGGCGATCCGGAGTGACCGAAGCCTCTCCTTCCCCAACCCGGTAAACCGCGTCGGTAGGGGCAAAGTACGAATCCGCCCTCGCGACGTCAAGCTCTATCCCGACCTAGTTTTCGCGTCCTACCGGAACTTTTCGCGTGGTCCTGGTTCGAGCCGGGGTCGATCTCCCGATTCCTGTCACCCACCCGCCTTACACTCGGCTTCGTGACCATCGAATTGGAAATGCCCCGTCTCGAGACCCTCTCCCCCAGCCGCGCGGGAGACTTCAAGACTTGTCCTCAACTCTTCAAGTTCCGCGCCATCGACCGACTGCCCGAGCCAACATCGGTGTATCAGGCGCGGGGGACTACGGCCCACCTCGCCTTACAGCGGCTATTCGACCACCCATCCGACGATCGATCCCCAGATCTTCTCTACGACCTCTTCCGCGAGGCATGGACCGAGCTGCGGGGAAGTGAGGAGTTCGAAGACCTGTTCGGCGACACCGAGGAGGAGCGTCAGTGGGGCGTGGAGTCGCTCGAGTTGCTGGCCAACTACTTCACCATCGAGGATCCCACCCGCTTTGATCCGGTAGACCGAGAACTGGACATGCTGGAGGACCTGGACGGGATCACCATCCGCGGGATCCTCGACCGAATCGACCGCGACGCCGACGGACGTCTGATAATCACCGATTACAAGACCGGGAAGGCGCCCCCGGAGAGATTCGCTCTCCCCGCCTTCTTCGCCCTCAAGATATATGCACTTTTGATCCGGAAGAGCACCGGTGAGACACCAAAGGAGCTGAGGCTCCTCTACCTAAACGGCCCGACGCTGTATCGCCTCGACATCGACGACCGCCAGCTCGACGCCATGGACAGCCAACTGCGTGCCCTTTGGAATGCCATCGACCGCGCCCTTACCACCCAGCGGTTCCCGACACGCCCGGGCACCTTGTGCAACTGGTGCTCGTTCCAGGAGATTTGCCCGGCTTTCGCCGAGACCGACTAGTGCCCTGTCCCTGCCGGGCAGGGACCCTACGGGAATATCCCGCGCACCAGCTTGGCGTCGGCCACCTTGCGGATTCCCTTGATCAGAGCGGCACTTCTCATGTCTACGTTCTCGCTGAGAGCGATGTTGTGGACGTCGCTGAATGCTCTGGTCATGATCTCCCGCAGACGAGCCACCACCTCGTTCTCGGTCCAGAAATACTTCTGGACATCCTGGACCCATTCGAAGTAGGAGACGGTCACGCCGCCGGCGTTGGCGAGGATGTCGGGGATTATCAAGACTTCTTTCTCCCGAAGCACGTCGTCGGCTTCGAGCGTGGTCGGGCCGTTGGCGCCCTCGATCACGATCTTGGCTTGGATATCTCCAGCGTTGTCCTCCCGGATCACATTCTGAACCGCGGCCGGCACCAAGACATCGACCGGCAGTCCAAAGATCCGATCACCGTCGAGGAAGTCGGCATCGGGATAGCCCTCGAGGAACCGGTTCTCGTCAACCCATTTCGCCACGGCCTCCACCATGAGACCGTCTGGGTTGTAGAGAGCGCCCGAGATGTCCGACACGGCCACGATCCGGGTGCCCATCTGCGCCCCGGCAATGGCGGCATACCGGCCCACGTTCCCGAACCCGTGAATGGCCACGGTGGCGCCATTGGGATCAAGGTCTCTCTGTGCGGCCGCCTGAGGCACGAGGAACATGAGCCCCCTACCGGTTGCCTCCCTCCGAGCGACACTTCCGCCCAGAGCGGGCGGCTTTCCGGTCACAACCGCGGGCACCGAGTGGCCGACATGCTGGGAGTAGGTGTCCATGATCCAGGCCATCACCTGTTCGTTGGTCCCGAGGTCAGGCGCGGGGATATCGGTCTCAGGCCCGATCACGTTGATTATCTCCATCGTGAATCTGCGGGTGACTCTCTGCAGCTCCGCCCGGGAGAGCCCCATCGGGTCAACCCTCACCCCACCCTTGGCCCCACCGAAGGGGACGCCGACAATGGCGCACTTCCAGGTCATGAGCATGGCCAGGGCGGCGACCTCACCCAGGTCGACGTCCGGGGCAAAGCGGATGCCCCCTTTGGTCGGGCCCATCGTGGTCAGATGCTGCACCCGATAGCCAAACAGCGTTTCGACCTCGGAGTACTTGTCATGACGAAAGGGAAAGCTGACCACCGTGGACTTCTGGGGGACGCGGAGACGATCCGCGACGTTGTCGTCGAGCCCCATGAGCCTGGCGACGCGATCGAACTGACCCGCCGCCTCGTTGTACATCGGAGATGCGAATTCGTTGCCGGTGGTTATGGTCACCGGAGCCTCCGTTGGTCGTGGCGAACGAACGGCATCCTATGCGTGCGGCATGCGGTGTGTTTTCTGTCACACCCACCACGTACCTTGACCGGCATGAAGCTATTCAACCCAATCAAACGCCAAGCGGAGCCCACCTTCGATCCCTTTACCGACCCGGTGGCCTATCTGGCCAGCTTCGGCATCGAGGCGGAGTTGGTCGAATACATCACCTGTCTCCCCGAGGCGGCCTGAACCCTACGATCAGCAGGTGTCAGTGACCGAGACCCGGCTCGAGTTAGCAGACTGGGATCGTGTGCTTGCCGAGACCGACGGCCCCCAGATCGTGGTTGCGGGGCCAGGCACCGGCAAGACAGAGTTCCTGGTGCGTCGTATCGCCAGCATCATCGAGACCGGTGCGGCACGGCGTGATCAGATCGCGATGCTCACCTTCTCCCGACGGGCGGCTGCCGATGTCCGGCGTCGGATCGACGAGGCTCTGGGCGGCACGGGCATGCCGATCGATGTGTCGACGTTCCACTCCCTCGCCCTGAGGCTGCTCGAGGCCGGGTCGGACGAGAGACCGATTCCGCTCACTTCACCCGAGCAGGTCGGCGTGGTAGGCGAGCTGTTGGCCAAGGAAGACCCGAGCAACTGGCCGATCATGTATCGGGGGATTCTGGCCAGCCCTGCCTTCGCGGCCGAGGTGGCCGACTTTTTGATGCGGTGCTCGGAGCGACTGCTTTCCCCCGATGAGCTGGAGGAGCGCGCCTCCGCCAGGGCCGACTGGCGAGGAATCCCGGGTCTGTTCCGACGCTATCGGGAAACACTAGAAGCCTCGAAGAGAACGGACTACGGCACCATGCTGGTGTCGGCGGTCGCACTCCTCCGGTCTCTCCCAGGGCAGGAGTTGGCTGACGGCTACCGGTACGTCGTGGTCGACGAATACCAGGACACATCGCCGGTGCAAGCCGAGATCGCCCGTCTTCTGGCGTTGCCCAGCGGCAATCTCACTGTCGCCGGAGATCCATATCAGTCGATCTACTCCTTCCGCGGTGCGGAGCTGAGGAACATCGCCCGATTCCCCCTCGACCACCCTGACACCCACCGGATCGTCCTCCGCCAGAGTCTCCGGGTCCCGGCCCAGATCCTCGAGTCCGCCCTACGCATCGTGTCTTCCGGCGAGCTCCCAGGCTCGGCCGGGCCGGTGGAATCGGCAAGTCACACTGGTCGTGTCGAGACCTACGTCTTCGACCAGGAGACAGCTGAAGCAGAATGGATCGCCCGGGACATCGAGCACGCCATCAAAGTCGAAGGTCACGACCCGTCGTCGATTGCGGTCCTGGTCAGGTCCAAACGCGAGATGCTGGCCGGGCTGAGCCGGGCTCTGACCCGCAAGGGAATACCCCACGATCCGCCCGAGTCACGTCTGGTGGAGCACCCCGCGGTGAGGATGATCCACGACCTGGTGACGATCGCTCGTCTCGGTGGCGCCATTCCCCTGCAAACCCCGGGCGAGACTGCCGAGGCCGACCGCGCCATGCGACGCATCCTGCTTGGCCCGTTGGTTGCGTCGAGCCTGGGCAAGGAGCGGGAGATCCTTCGCGCCCGCCGTCGGAGCTGGGACGCATGGCCCGGGGTCCTCGAAAGCGAGTTGCCCTCCCGTCCCGGGCTCATCGGCCTGCTCAACGACCCGGAGTGGTGGTCGGTGCTTCCGGCCGTCGACGGGTTCTGGGAAGTGTGGACCCGGCTCGACGATCTGGAGCGAATCGTCCTCGACCCCGACAGGCGTGACTGGCGTCTTGCCTTCAACTCCTTCTCCCAGGTCCTCGAGCGCCAGGCGGAGCGGGACCCAACCGTCACTCTTGCCCGGCTTTTCGAGCTAACCGAGGACGAGCGATTCGAGTCAACGCCATTGCTCTCGCATCGCCCCACCGACACGAGGGTCACTCTCACCACCCTGCATCAGGCGAAGGGCCTCGAGTTCGACGTTGTCTTTCTCGCCAACGCCGTCGAGGGGGTGTTCCCCGACTTGCGGCGGGGACGGCGAATGCTCCGTCCCGAATTGCTCTCTCCGGAAAGGACCACCGACCCCGAGGCACAGCACCTGTTCCAGGTCCAAGAGGAGATGCGGCTGGCCTACACGGCCATGACCCGCGCTCGGCTCAGGGTGGTGTGGACTGCCACCTCGGCAGGCGTCGACCAGGGCGAGCGCCGGCCATCACGGTTCCTGGCCGCGGCCGCCGATCCCGAAGCGGGTCAGGGTCCCGGGCCCCCGGTTGAAGTCGTGGGCCCTCCGGTCACCCTCGCCGAGGCTCAGGTCAGACTCCGGCGAACCCTGCTCGATCCCGTGGCTCCACCTCAGGAGAGGCTTGCCGCCGCGCAAGTCCTGGCTCACCCCAAACAGCCATGGTGGAGCGCGATGACCTTCGCCGGAGTTGCCTCCGCCGGCCCTGACAGCCCGATCCTCGGCAAGGAGCTCCGCCTGTCACCAAGCCAAGCGGACGCTTATGCCAGCTGTCCCCGGCAATACGCCATGGAACGGCGTCTCAGGCTGAATGACTCGTCGTCTCCATACGCACACTTCGGCACAATGGTCCACACCGCCCTGGAGGCAGCCGAAAGCGAGACTCTCGGCACGGGTAAGACACACGCCGACCTGGCGGATGCGCTGAGTCACTTGGAGCGGGTATGGGCCACAGCAGACTTCGGGACTCCCCAGCTCAATGCGGCCTGGCTCAAACACGCCCGCGAGGCGATCAGCAACCTCTACAGCCGGTGGCCCAGTCCTGACGGCATACCGGTCGAGCTGGAGAAGCGAGTCGAGGCCGTGATCGGTGGGGTGCCCTGGATCGGCTATATCGACCGGTTGGAGCGCACCTCGGCTGGTCTCCGTGTTGTCGACTACAAGACGACCAAGAGCCCACCGACCCACAAGGACGCCAAGCAGTCCATCCAGCTCGGCTTCTATGCCGCTGCCGTCTCCGACGAGCTCGGCGAACCGGTCATCGACGCCCAGATGTGGTTTCCCCGCTCGGCGGGCAAGTCCGTGGGCACCCGCGCTCTCGACATGAGCTTGCTCCCCCAGGTGAGAGAGACCATGGAGGATGTGACAAGATCGATCCGGGAGGAGGATTGGGAGCCGCGCGTGAGCGCCAGGTGTGAGCGATGCCGTTTCCGCCTCTCATGCCCGGCCTGGCCCCAAGGCAAGGGGGCATACCTCCCATGAGCCTCCTGAGACCATCCGCGGAACAACAAGGGATCCTCGATCTCGGGCTCAACACCATCAAGATCAGGGCTGGAGCGGGCACCGGCAAGACGACAACCGTGGCCCTCGTCATCGCCAACCTGGTGGAGAATCACCACGTCGACCCGGAGAGAATCCTCGGGATCACCTTCACCAACAAGGCAGCGGCCGAGCTGGCGGAACGGGTCAAGTCATTCCTCGGCCCCACCATCGATGAAGGCCGACAGGCAGAGGTTCACACCTATCACGGCTTTGCTGCCC